>CAIUPC010000545.1 GCA_903900905.1 uncultured Acetobacteraceae bacterium | reverse complement strand
CAGCGCCCCAACCCCGTCATGCCGACGGAGGTCGGCATCCACGAATTTGCAGCCTTAGAGAGGAGAAAGGCGTGGGTGCCGACCTGCGTCGGCATGACGGGTAACGATGGCCGGTACGTCATTCATTTTACGGGTTGGTATCAGCCCTCCACCCGATACAAGACCACATCCCGCTGATCCCGGTCTTCAATCTCCAGGGTCGTGGGAACAGTGTATTTGGCAAAAGCCTGCAGGCCCCGCTCCGGCAGGTAGTTCCGCCCCGGATCGGCCAGCCAGACCTCCGTTTCCCGCGCCATGCGCTTTAACCAAGGCATAATGTGCCCGGTCATCGGCGCCTCGTAGCAAACGTCAGCGCACAGTATGAGGTCCCACCGGCACGCTGAACCCACGACATCGCCCAGAACCGCCTCAACATCCACCCCATTCAAGCCGGCATTCAGCTTGATCGCGGCGATGGACAGGGGATCAATTTCGGCCGCTTCCACGCTCGCGGCCCCGGCGATGGCGCAGGCGATCGACACCACGCCGCAGCCCGCCGCGAAATCGAGAATGCGCCGCCCCTTCACCAGTTCGGGATGATCAAGAATGTGGCGCGCGAGGCCCTGCCCCCCCGCCCAGGCGAAGGCCCAGAAAGGCGGTGCGACATTGTTCTCGGTCAACCAGACCTCAGTCGCCTGCCAGATCGGGGTGATCTCGGTCGCCAAATACAGTGTCATTTCCGGGATCAGGCTGGGCGCCGCCGGACGGGTGTTCCCCCGGATGAATGCCGCGGGGTCAGAGGTCATGGCTGGCCCGCCAGGAGCGCCAGCGCCACTGTCAGACCGACGTCGCGATTAGCGCGAAACAGCGAGAGGCATAGCGCAGGGTCGTGAATGTCGAGCCGCTGCACCTGACGGGCCAACAGAACGGCGGGCCAGGCGAGCGCGACAAAGAACCAGATGGTCAGGCCAGCGAAAAACCCAGACGCGGCGAGCAGAAGGATCGCCACCGCATAGCAGACCGCGAGGAAAGGTCTGGTCCGCTCCCCCAAAAGGCGCGCGGTGGATTTGACCCCGATCAGCGCATCATCCTCCCGGTCCTGATGGGCATAAATAGTGTCGAACCCGAGGTCCCAGGCAATGGCCGCCGCATAAATCAAGCCCCAGGCCATATCGAGATGCCCAGCCCCGGCGGCATAGCCCATCGGCGCCCCAAACCCGAAGGTGAAGCCCATCACGAGCTGGGGCCACCAGGTCACCCGCTTCGCCAAAGGGTAGAGCCCCACCAGTCCCAGCGACGCCACCCCCAAGGCCTGCGCGAGCCCGTTCAGTTGCAACAGAACAGCCAACCCCGCCAAAAGCAGGATGATCAACAGCGCCAGCGCGTGACGCGGCCGCAATGCCCCGGACGCCAGCGGCCGCCCGGCCGTGCGTGCGACCATGCGATCGATATCGCGGTCCCACAAATCATTCACCACACAGCCCGCCGCGCGCATCACGAGGCTGCCCAGCCCGAACAGCAGGACCAGCCGCACGCCCTCCGCCCAGCCAGGCCGCGCGAGCAAAATGCCCCACACACCTGGCAGAAACAGCAACCAAGTACCAATAGGCCGATCCACGCGGGCCAGCAGGAGATAGGGCTGCCAGGCGCGGGGCATGCGTGAGACCCATCCGGTCTCGACAATATCGGTGTGTACGGTCATCCCTGCTACTGTGCGGTCCCCACCTCCCTGGTCAATCGGAAAGATGCCTACGATCCCTCGCCTGTTCCTGGATCAACCCCTCAGCGCCGGCACGGACGTGGCGGGCTCTGAAGGCCAGGCCCATTATCTGCATGCGGTGATCCGCCGTGCCGTTGGTGACGAAGTGTGCGTTTTCAACGGCCGGGATGGGGAGTGGCTTGGAACCATCGCAACGCTGCGGCGGGACCGGGTGACCTTCCGGCTCACCACGCAAGCGCGCCCGCCCGTCGCGGAGGACGATCTCTGGCTGGTCTTCGCCCTGCTCAAACGCGACACCACCGACCTGGTCATCCAGAAGGCCACGGAACTGGGCGTCTCCGTCATCCAGCCCGTTACGACCAGCCGAACCAATACCGCACGGGTGAACGAGACCCGCCTGGCCGCCATCGCCATTGAAGCGGCCGAGCAATGCGAGCGTCTCACCGTACCCACGATCCGCCCGCCCGCCGACTTGATCACCACGTTGCTGCACTGGCCGCCGGACCGCCCTTTATTCGCCGCGATCGAGCGCGCGGACGCGGGTCCCATCCGCCCCCACATCGGACCCTGCGCCCTGCTGGTCGGACCCGAGGGCGGCTTCTCGCCGCCCGAACTTGACGCGCTGCGCCGATTTCCGTTTGTAGTGCCCGTGAGCCTTGGCCCGCGCATCCTACGGGCCGAAACCGCTTGCCTCGCTGGACTGGCCCTGTTGCGGTCCTCCGGGTTCAGCTAATAGGCTGACCTTCAATCTGAGACGTTTGGGAAGAACATGTCCAACCCTGGCGATGGCGACGCGACCCCCCTCACGTCGATCAAACAAATGGCCGACTATCTGGCCGTTGGTTGCAAACCAAAGGCGGCGTTCCGCATCGGGACGGAGCATGAGAAATTTGGCTTTCGCCTGGGCGATCTCACCCCGCCCCCCTATTTGCCGGACGCAGGGCAGCCGGGGTCGATCCGTGACACGCTGAACGGTCTGCAAGCCTACGAGGCCGAGCCCATCCTCGATCAGGACAATGTCATCGGATTGAAGCAAGGCACTGCTTCCGTGTCCCTCGAACCGGCCGGCCAGCTCGAGCTCTCTGGCGGCCCGCTTGAGACACTGCATGACACCAAAGCAGAATTCGACTGGCACTTCGAGCAGGTCCGCCGCGTCTCAGAGCCCCTGAAGACCGGGTTCTCCCCGCTCGGATTTCATCCGTTCGCCACGCGGGAGGCGATGCCATGGATGCCCAAAGGCCGCTACGCGATCATGCGGCGCTATATGCCGCTCGTCGGCACGCGTGGCCTCGACATGATGACTCGCACCTGTACGGTGCAGGTTAACCTCGATTACGCCTCTGAGCAGGACATGATCCGCAAGCTGCGGGTCTCATTGCTCCTCCAGCCGCTTGCGACGGCGCTCTTCGCCAATTCCCCGTTCTTCGAGGGTAGACCGAACGGCCTGCTGTCCAATCGCGCCCATGTTTGGACCGACACCGATAATCAACGCTCGGCCATCCCCGCCGTGATGTTCGAAGACGGGTTCGGGTTCGAGCGCTACGCCGCCTGGATGGTCGAAGCTGTGCCGATGTATTTCGTCTATCGAGGTGGCCGGTATATCGACGTCGCGGGGCGGTCTTTCCGCGACTACATGGACGGCAAATTGCTTGCCGAAACCGGCACGGAAGCCACCATCGGCGACTTCGCCGATCATATGACGACGGTGTTTACGGACGTACGGTTGAAGCGGTTTCTGGAAATGCGGGGCGCCGATGCCGGGCGCCCGGACATGATGCTGGCACAATCCGCCCTGTGGGTCGGACTGCTCTATGATGATGCCGCGCTTGCGGCAGCCGAAGCATTGCTCCGCGGCGCCGGATGGGAAGATGCTGTCAACGCGCGAACCGCGGTGCCAACTCAGGGGCTCAAGACCGCCTGGAAAGGTGCGACACTGCTCGAACTGGCACGCGAGGTTGTCGCGATCGCAGTAGACGGTCTTGCGGCACGCGGGCGCCTGAATGCCGCTGGCCAGAGTGAGGCGATCTATCTCGATCCACTGCGCGACATCGCCGCTGGCGCGCCGGTGCAGGCGGAATATTGGCTGTCCCGCTACGAAGGCGCCTGGGGTGGCGATGTTCGGCGCATTTTTAACGAGTCTGCCATCTGACACTGCCCCGCGATGATTTGCGCCTCCGCGGGCAGACTGTTACAAAGACGGCGATGATTATGAATGCATGATGTCAGGCGCCAGTTCAAAAATTACGGCCCAAGCGGCTCAAACGGCCAGCCTCGATCAAGTGATCGTAAGGTTGCGGCTTATCGGCCAAATGGAAGCCTGGACTGTCACGAGCGAAAACGTCCTGCCAATCGGCCGTAAGACCCGCGCTCTTCTGGCGACAGTGGCGCTGTCGGCGCCCCGCCCCGCGTTACGGGGCAGGCTTGCGGAACTGCTCTGGAGCGGGCGCCCCGAAGAACAGGCACGTGCATCGCTCCGTCAGGAAGTCCATCGCCTTCTGGACGCGTTAACGCCCGCGAAGGAATCCGTGCTGCTGGTAACCCGCGATCACCTGACATTACGCCCTGGGGCGGTCTGGGTGGATGTCGAAGAAGTCATGCGGGCAACAACGGACCATCCCGCATCGCTGTCTCTTCTCGACGGTGACTTGCTCGAGGGTTTGGATGGGGTGAACCCGACCTTCGATGCCTGGCTGAATGTCGAACGCGAACGCCTGCGTGACCGTGCCCGTACTGTCGCTGAAGCACTCCTGCGCGAACAGGTGGAGCCCGCGACCGCGATACCGGCCGCACAACGCCTGTTGCAAATTGACCGCGCCCATGAAGGCGCATGGCGTGCCCTCATGCGCGCGCATGCCGCACGCGGCGAGCGTGGCATGGCAATCCAGGCCTATGATCGCTGCCGCGCCGTACTTGCGGACTTGCTGGACGCAGCACCGTCCCTCGAAACGCAAAAACTCCTGAACGAGATCCGAGGCCCGAACAGAAACAGATTACCCCCACGCCCTGCCCCGGTTCTCATCGACACCCAGCCGCACCAAGAAGAATCCGGCAACGACGACACGGCAGCCAGACCGGAAGCCCCGGAAGACGCGCCAACGGCCCGCGGCGGCGCCCATGTCGGCGTCATGCCGCTACAGTTGATCGGCGTCCTGGAGGAGGAAGCACACCTCGCCCCCGGGTTGGCGGAAGAAATCACCACGGCACTCGCGCGCTTTCGCTGGATGTTCGTGGTTTCCTCCAACTCACTGGGCCGCTTCGCCGCCGAAAGCCGGGACGAGGCGGAGATCCGCCGCATTTTCGGCATCGACTTCCTGCTGGATGGAACCATCCAGCGCGTCCGTAACCGGCTGCGCATCACGGTGCGCCTGATGGATCTGCGCAGCGGCAACCAGGTCGTTTGGGCGCGCCGATTCGATCGACAGACCAACGATCTGCTTTCTTTACAGGATGAAATCGCCTCCGAGGTCGTCGCCCAGATCGACCCGGAAATTCTGCTGATCGAGGCACGGCGCAGCGCGGCCCAAACCCCCATCAACGCCACCGCCTACGACTTCATGCTGCGGGCGATTCCCTTGATGAGCCGGCTCGATCGGCAATCCTTTGAACTCGCCGGCGAACATCTGTCGAACTCCATCAAGCTTGAGCCCGATTACGCCGCCGCCTACGCCTGGTATGCCTATTGGCATGCCTTCCTGGTCGGCCAAGGATGGGCAGACAACCCCAAGGCGATGATGGAAGAGGCCGGCCGGCTGGCGGAACGAGCCATCGTCCTCGACCCGTTCGACGCGCGGGCCCTAACCATCGCTGGCCATGTTCGCGCCTTCCTGCACCGCCGCCTGCGCGAAGCGGCGACGCTGCATGAGCGCGCGCTGGTACTGAACCCCAATCTGGCCATGGCCTGGGCACTTTCGGCCATCACCTACGCCTATGTCGGCAATTTCGAGGAAGCAGAACGGCGCAACAACCGCTATAAGCGGCTGTCACCCATGGACCCCCATGCGTTCTTCTTCGATGCCTTCTTCGCGTTGATTTACCTCCTGAAACACGACCATGAAGGCGCGGTGAACATTGGCCGGGCAGTGAGCGAATTGAACCCGTCCTTCGGCGCCAGCCACAAGCCTTACCTCGCGGCGCTTGGGTATCTTGGCTTGCAGGAAGAAACGGCATCGATCCGCCAACGCCTGCTGATGATCGAACCCGATTTCACGATAGAACGGTTTCTCGCCACAACCCCGCTCGAGCGGGAGGTAGACCGCCAATATTACGCCCAAGGCCTAAGGTTGGCCGGCGTGCCTGAAAAAGACCCGCCACGAGGGCACGCCAAAGTCGTCTGAATGACCGGCCGGCGGCGTTGATAAAATCGTCATTGTCCGCGAAGGCGGACCACCCACGACTTTGTTGCTGGGATCAACGAAGTCGGGGGGCGGCCCGCCCGCAGGTCAGAGTTTCGAACGACTGTTATCAAACCCCTTCGAATTTGAACCCGTCGCCCCAGCGCTTGATCCGCCCCGCCGACGGCGACGGGAAATGCGCCGTGCAGACCAAAGTGGACGTCTCGCACAGGCAGCTGAACAGCTTGCGCCGCGACTCGCCGGCCTGCGGGGAGCTGTAGTCGACCCGCATGCCAAGCTCCGGATACCGCGCCTGCAAGGGCGAATGGATCATATCGCCGGTGATCACCGCATCCGCGCCGGGCTTGCCCACCTGAACGGAGAAATGGTCGATGGTGTGGCCAGGGGTGGGGATCAGCTTAACGATATCGTTGAACTGATGATCGCTTTTCACAATCTCCTCCCGCTTCGCGGCGACAATCGGCAGCACGGAGTCGGTGATCCAGGGCGCCATCGCCTGGTCCTTTTGTTCCGCCTCGGTCCAGTACGCGAGCTCTTTGTCGGAGAACACATATTTCGCCTTGGGGAAGGTCGGGACCCACTGGCCGTTGTCCAGCTTCGTGTTCCAGCCGACATGATCGACATGCAGATGGGTGCACATCACGTAGTCGATCTGATCGACCGACACGCCGGTCGCGGCCAGGTTCTTTTCGAACTGGTCGGTGTTCATCATGTTCCAGAACGGCCGGGTCGGGCGCGGCTTGTGGTTACCGACACAGGTGTCGATCAGGATATTGTGGTGCGGCGTCTGCACCAGATAGGACTGGATGCAGAGCACCAGCTCACCGGTCTTGCGATCGAGGTAACCGCCATCGGTCATCCAGCCGCGGTTTTCCTCCAGCACCTCGGATGTCAGGCCGGGGAAGAAGGTCAGCGGGTCGAAGAACGGGCCTTCCTGCTCCACGATGCGGTGGATGGTGGTGTCGCCGACTTTGAAGGTTGTGACTGCCATTTCGAAACTCCTCGATCGTATTCAGACGACGCCGTCGGCCTTCAGCTTGTCCACATCGCCCGCGCCCATCCCGAGCCAGCCGGTTAGCACATCGCCGGTGTGTTGTCCCAACTGGGGGGAGGCCTTCACGCGCGGCGGCTTGCCGTTCACCCGCACCGGCCAGGCCGGCATTTTGAACGGCGTGTAGGACGGGTGTTCCATGTGCTGCATGATGCCGCGCTGGACGAAGGTCTCGTCGTTCTGCAGCTCCATCGTGTCCAGCACCGCCCCGGCCGGGATGCCAGCGCCGCCAACCAACGCCATCGCCTCATGCTTGGTATGGCGCATGGTCCATTCGCGGATGATCGGGTCCAGCTCGGCGTCGTTCTTGACGCGCAGATTGGGGTTGGCGAAGCGCGGATCCTCGATCAGATCCTCCCGCCCCATCACCTTGCACAGGCGCGACCAGTGCTCGGGGTTGCCGCGGCTGGTCATGATCCAGACGTAATCATTCAGCCCGCCCGGCGCGCAGGGATACAGGCCCGACGGCCCGTTGGTGCCACCGCCGGATCGCGTGCCGTCGCGCTCAACCGCGGTGCCGAACTTCGCCTGGGTGGAGAAATTGGTGCGCATATAGTGCAGCATCGCATCCTGCATCGCGACCTGCAGCCGGCAGCCCTGCCCGCTGGACCCGCGCTTATGCAGCGCCGCCAGGATCGAGACCGCCATGGTCATGCCGGTGCCGGTATCGCCGAGCGAAATTCCCGGCTTCACCGGCTGGCGGCCCCGTTCGCCAGTGACGCTGATCGTGCCGCCGGTGGCCTGCGCGATCATGTCGAAAGCGAGGTTCTTCTCATACGGGCTGCCCTCACCAAAGCCCTTGATCTGGCAGAAGATGATGCGCGGGTTGAGTTCGCGCACCACGTCATAGCCCAGACCGAGGCGCTCGATCGTGCCTGGCGCCATATTCTCCACGCAGACATCGGCCTGGCGCAGCAGGTCCTTCACGATCTCCAACCCGCGAGGGGATTTCAGGTTGATCGTGATCGACTTCTTGTTCGCATTGAACATCTGGAAATAGTACGGATCGTCATCGGGCAGACCCTTGCGCAGCCGCCGACCGGGATCGCCCATACCGGGGTTTTCGATTTTGACGACCTCCGCCCCGAACCAGGCCAAAGCCTCGGTGCAGGAGGGACCGGCTTCGAACTGGGTGAAGTCGACGACCTTGATTCCGGCCAGGAAGTCGAGTTCCGCGCTGCTTTCGGACATGGCGTTATTCCTCGGTTTGTTTAACCGAAAGGATGCCACGCGCGGGGCCAATGGCACAAGACGAACACCCGGCCTTACCCGGCCCGCCCGGCCCACCAGGCCCGGGCCGCGTCAATGCAAGATGCTGGATCGCGTCCAGGACTGGCCGCATACATCCCTACCGCCGCCGTGGCGATCACCGCCGCCGCCGCCGCCGGGTCGGCATGCCGGCCAGCCCAAAGCGCCGCGAGCGCGGCCGGTGTTTGGGA
Organism: uncultured Acetobacteraceae bacterium; assembly: GCA_903900905.1. Lineage (GTDB taxonomy): Bacteria > Pseudomonadota > Alphaproteobacteria > Acetobacterales > Acetobacteraceae > Rhodopila. The sequence goes on along the minus strand of CAIUPC010000545.1, from coordinate 13,599 downwards.
CGCCGGCGTCCCGGCGTCGTGTAGTGGTGGCCAGACCGTTTCACCAGCATCGGTCGTTAGCACCAGCGGCTTGGCCCCCGTCCACTCCGCTTCGCCCCCGCCCCCCTTCAGCACCGCGACCCGGCGTGTCAGCAAAGCGGCGGTACCGATGTGCAAAGCAATATAAGCCGGATGGAACACGCCATCGACAGATGCGAACGCGCCCGCCGGATCAAGCAAGCGCCCCACTGTATTTATCGGCGAGCGCAGCCCCAGGGTCCCGCGCAAAGTCAGCAGGTCCGACATCGAAGGACTTAGAGTTTCCAACGGCATGAATGCAAAGCCCGCCGCCGCCAGTGCCGCTTCAGCCGCGGCGGCATTCTGGCAAGGCGTAATTCCCAGCGCCGCCAGCGATTCCACCAGGTGCCGCCGCCCGGGCCCCGCCAGTGGGCCATGCATCACGATCCATAGACCCGATCGCGCCAGCAACAACGCCGACAACAAATACCACGGCACCCCACGGGTGCGGCCATCCGCGTAACTCGGCCAATCCAGATCAACCGGCCGGCTGAACCGCCAGGGCAGTCCGGCGTGGTCCCGCGCCGCCTCCACCAGCCCCGCCATTTCCTCGACCGCTTCGCCGCGATAGCGCAGCAACATCAAAAATGCGCCGATTTGCTCGGGTGTGGCATCGTGGCGGAGAACCATGCCTAGCGCATGCCGCGCCTCGGCACGGGTCAGCGCCCGTGACTTACCCGGCCCACGCCCGAGGATGCGGACATAGGGCGCGAAATCATGGGTATCGGTCATCGCCCTGGGGGGCGGCAGGCTATCTGGTGAGGGGTTCATCATGATGAGCCTACATACCAGCCATCCCACCAGCCGACCCAGGAAAACCTGGGCGGGTCAGAGCGCCACCGCGCGACCGAACCGCCCTTGTCATGGCTTAACCGCCGCCGCCGTTAAGGCCATAGCTGTACGGCGGCATTTTCATCAGCGCGGTCTTCTCGCCATCCGCACCCGGCATCATGACCTTGTCGCCCTTGCCCTGCACATGGCTCAACGGCACCCGCACCATCTTATTGCCACCGACGAAGCCGCCGACGGACAGGACCGCCATCGCCTCCCCGCCCTTCTCCGGCACCACCACGTCGTCGATCATCCCGATTTTTTCGTTATGATCGTTATAAATCGGTGTGCCAATGAGCTTGCTGGCACGCATTTCATGACTGGTCGTCATGTAAAACATCTGCGCATGGGCAGACCCCACGAAACCGAGGGCGAGCACCGACACGGCCAGAATGGACCGGAATTTCGTCATGTCATTCTCCTTTACATGAGATGGCAACTGGTTCTTTTCACCATGCTGCCACAAGCACCAGATGCGGTGCCTGCCGGTCAGACCCGGCAGGCGGCACGGTGTTACGCGCAAAAGCGTGACAATTTATCCATCTTCAAACCAGCGCGGCGAGCGTCCGGAATTCATGCGCATCCACGCCACGGCTCGCCCGTTCCGCCCATGGATCGTCTTGCAGGAAGCTCTGGGCATGCACGAATTTTTCATACAACGCCCGCCGGCCCGCATGGTCATCGACGATCCGGGCGCGCACATAAGCAATCCCAACCCGCTCGATCCAGGGCGCGGTACGGTCGAGATACCGGGCCTCCTCCCGATACAACTGCATGAAGGCGGCGCAGTATTCCAACACCTCCGTCTCCGTGGCGACGTGGCAAAGCTTGTCGGTGCCACGCAGCTCGATCCCGCCATTGCCGCCAATCAGCAGCTCGAACCCTGAGTCCACGCAAACCACGCCAAAATCTTTGATCGAGGCCTCGGCGCAATTCCGCGGGCAGCCGGAAACGCCCATCTTGAACTTGTGCGGCGTCCAATTGCCCCAGGTCATCCGCTCCAACTTCTTGCCCAGCGTGGTGGAGTCCTGGGTGCCAAACCGGCACCATTCCAGCCCAACGCAGGTTTTCACCGTGCGCAATCCCTTGGCATAGGCATGACCGGACACTAGCCCGGCCGCGTTCAACTCGCCCCAGACCGCCGGCAGATCCTGCTTTTTGATCCCATACAGGCCCAGACGCTGGCCGCCGGTGATCTTGATCTCCGCCATATCGTATTTCTGCGCGACGCTGGCGATCGCGGCCAGTTCGGCCGGGGTCGCGGTGCCGCCCCAAAGCCGCGGGATCACCGAATAGGTGCCATCCTTCTGAATGTTCGCGTGCATGCGCTCATTCACGAAGCGCGAGCGGCTGTCGTCCTGGTATTCCCCCGGCCAGGCGCACAACAGGTAGTAATTCAGCGCCGGTCGGCAGGACGCGCAGCCATCCGGCGTCTTCCACGCCATCGCCGCCCGCACCGCTGCCTGCGTCTTCAGCTGCTGCTTGAGGATCTGCGCCCGCACCTCCTCATGCGTATGATCGGTGCATTTGCACACCGTCGGAATGGCGGGGCCGGAGACCTCAATCCCCAACGTCTCCGCGAGAATCTGCCGAACCAGCGGCGCGCAGGTGCCGCAGGATGCGGAGGCCTTGGTATGCGCCTTCACCGCATCATAGGTCGAAAGCCCTTTGGCTTTGATCGTATCGACGATGGTGCCCTTACAAACGCCATTGCACCCGCAAATCTGCATGTCGTCGGGCATGGAGGCCACATCGACCGCCCCCGAACCCCCGCCCGCCTGGGTCGCCGCCTGTCCCAAAATCATCCGATCAGCCACGTCCGACACATCGGTCTTGCGGCGGATCAGATCGAAATACCAGGCGCCATCCGTCACATCGCCGTACAAGACGGTGCCGACAACCTTGCCATCCCGCATCACCAGCTTGCGATAAGCGCCGCGGCGGGCATCGCGCAGAATGACCTCGTCCTCATCCTCCCCAGCCGCCAATTGCCCGGCGGAGTAAACATCGATGCCGGTGATCTTCAGCCGCGTCGCGGTGGCCTGGGCGGCGTAAATCATCTCCGCCCCCCCCGCCAAATGATGCGCGCACACCTTCGCCATGTCCCATATCGGCGCCACGAGACCGACCACCGCACCGCGATGCTCCGCGCATTCGCCGACAGCGAAAATATCGGGGTCGGACGTCGCCATGTTATCGCCGACAACGATGCCGCGATTGACCTCCAGCCCCGCCGCACGGGCGAGCGTGGTCTCCGGCCGGATGCCAATGGCGACCACGACCAAATCGGCCGGCGCCTCCCGCCCATCCGCCAGTTTGACGCTGGCGACGCGGTCGGTGCCGGTGACTTCCTCGGTCTGGCCATTGGTGAAAAAGGCGATGCCGCGCTCGGTCAGATCGCGCTGCAGCAGCTTGCCCGCGGTCTCGTCCAGCTGACGCTCCATCAACGTGGGCATCAGATGCACGACCGCGACCTCCATCCCCCGGCGCTTGAGGCCCCAGGCCGCTTCCAGGCCCAGCAACCCGCCGCCGATAACGACCGCGCGCTTATGATTGGCCGCGGCGTCGATCATGGTGTCGACGTCCGCCAGATCACGGAACGCGCACACACCTGGCAGGTTCAACCCCGGAATCGGCGGCACGATCGGCTTTGAGCCGGTGGTCAGCAGCAGCCGGTCGTAGGGAACCGTCAGACCGGTTTGCGAGGTGACCGTATGGGCGATCGGGTCGATCGCAACCACGGGATCACCGGCATGCAATTCAATGTCATTATCGTCGTACCAGGCGCGCGGATTGATGACGATATCGTCAACCTGCTTCTCCCCCGCGAGAACCGAAGACAGCATGATGCGGTCGTAGTTCACATGCGGCTCCGCGCCGAAGACGACGATGTCGTAGCGCGCCGGATCCAGCTTCAGGAGTTCTTCGACGGTTCGCATGCCGGCCATGCCGTTGCCAATGACAACGAGGCGCTCGCGGATAGTAGGAGACAACATGATGGCACCGTGATCTGATCGGCACATCGTCATTGATGCGCGGGGGATCGCCGTGAAGTGAGCCGAAGCCTCACCGCCCGGGCGGCATTGCCTGGGCTCTGATACCTGCGCGACGCGCGGGACGAGCTTCACAGTGCAAACGTCGTACCAACGCGTTCAGACGAAGCGGCAAGGCCAATCCGGGCAGGCGTCGTTACGAGCAAATCGGCCTCAACCGCCAGTGTTCGGTTAAAATAAAGGCAATTCACGCCACCGGCCTACCTGCTCCTACGGACAACCCCAAAAAGCCCAGCGTAATATAGAATAAAAATGAGGCATATTACGTAATTCAGGCTAAAATATAGCCATTCAAGCGGCGTGCCGCCGCGCGTTTTCCCGCCACGCGATATACAAACCAGCAGCGACAATGACCCCAGCGCCGATCCAGGTAATCGCGTCCGGCAAGTCGCCATACAGGACAAACCCGGTGGCGGTGGCACCGATCAACTGCAGATAGTTGAACGGGGACAACAGCGACGCGGGCCCGCGTTCGAAGGCGCGCGCCAGCAGGAAATGGCCCGTGCCGCCAATCAGGCCCAGCGACAGAAACAGCACCCACACCCACCACACCGTCGGCAGGGACCAAACGAAGGGCACCAGCAGCGTGATAGACCCGCCGCTGACCATGCCGGCCCAGATGGCGGTGGTCTCCGCCCGGTCTTGCCCGGCCAGTTTACGCGTGAACAGCTGATACATGCCGGTGCAGCAGGCGCTGCCCACCAGCATCAGCGCCCCCCAGGTTGCCGAACCACCCACACCCGGCCGGATGATGATCAGCGCCCCGGTGAAACCCATCAGCACCGCGCCCCACCGATGCAGCCCCACCTTTTCCCCCAGAAGCGGGCCGGACAGCGCGGTCACCATCAGCGGCGCGGTGAAACTGATCGCCGCGGCGGTGGCGAGCGAGGTCGTCACCAAAGCCGAGAAATACAGCACCGAGGAGACGAACGCGAACAGGCCCCGCACGATCTGCAACCCAGGCCGGCTCGCCCGCAGCACGCCCCAGCCGTAGCGGGAGACGAACATGGTGAACATGAACAGCCCGGCGCCGGCATGGCGGAAAAACACCACCTGCAACGGATGATGATACGCGGTCAGCACTTTGCCGATAGCGTTCACGCAGACGATGAGCCCGACATAGAGGCACATGAGGATGACGGCGGAAACCACACGGTCAGAACGGGCAGCGGATGCGAGCGGCGGTTTCAACGTCATACCCAGTCAATTGTCATGAAATACCTGATCATAGTGTGACCGCCATCACTGCCCGGCGGCGCGCAGGCCCCTAACCTCACCTTATCAACACAGAGTGATCCAGCGGCTTCCGCATCACGCCTCATCCAATGGAGACAGACATGGATACGCGCTTCCAGACCGACGCTGTCACCATTCTGCGCGATCAGTTCCGCACGCTCGACCGGGTCAGTCAACCGATCCATGTGGACGCGGAGCGGCAGCGCCGCATGCTCCTGCTGGATCGCCGTGATTGGGCGGACTGGTCGGAATTTCGCCAGGACGGCACCCTGCCCTCTCACCCCGAGGTGTCGGTCATGCTGCGCCGCCTGGGCACGGCGACATACCGGCTCGCGTCCCTGGCCGAACGGAGCCGCGGTTAAAACAGCGAATACCCGCCGTCGATCACAAAGGTATCGCCCGTATGGTACCGCGACGCGGAACTCATGAGGTAGACCGCGATCCCACCGAAATCGTCACCGGTGCCCCAGCGGCGCATGGGCACGCGGGGCAGCACCTTGCTCTGGAAGCCCACGGTCGCGACCGCGTTGGCGGTCATGTTCGTCTCGATCCAGCCTGGCAGGATGGAATGGGCGCGGATGCCGTAGCGGGCAAATTCAACCGACATGGCCTTGACCATCGAGATCATGCCGCCCTTGGTCGCGGCATAATGCTCACTGCGTGGCGCGGCCTCGATCGCCGCCAGTGATGCCGTGCCGACCAGCACGCCATCCCCGCCGCGCTCGACCATGTGCCGGGCGGCGGTGCGGAAGGTGTAGAAAGCGCCATCCAGATTGATGCGGGTGACGCGGTGCCACTCCTCACTGCTCATTTCCAGGAAGGTCTTGCCGCCGCGGCCGGAGACGCCGGCATTGGCGAAACAGCCATCGACCCGGCCAAACTCTTCCAGCGTGCGCGCGAAGGCGGCTTCGACCTCCGATTCTTCGCCCACATCGCATTCCAAAGTCAGCACCTTGCGCCCGATTGGGGCGAGCGCCTCTTTCGCGGCGGCGTTCTTGGCCGCGTTGGTGCCCCAGATGGCAATATCCGCGCCCGCCTCGGCCATCGCACGGGCCATGCCGAGACCAATGCCGCTGTTGCCGCCGGTGACGAGGGCGACCTTTCCGGTCAGGTCAAACGGGCTGTAGGCCATATGGCGTCTCCTGCTATGCGTTTATGGGCAGGAAACTGGCAGCGCTGGCGCGACTGGGCAAGTCCGGGTGTCAGCGATGGACCACGGGCACCACAATCTCATTCCGTTTCAGAAAAGGGACTGCAAAAGGCGGATCGTAGTTCAGCGTGTAGGGCTCCCCGCTTGGCTTCCATTCGGACGCCGCAAGCCGATCCAGCAGCAGCTTCTGGTGGGCGATACGGGCGGTTTCGTTCGGATTTCCGGAATAGCGGAGCGCCGCCACGGTCGTGGCCGGCACCGATACCAGTTTTACCCTGCTATCGCTGGGAACCGGCGGGTTGGCCGCAGTCTTGGCGGGCAGGGAAAACCGCATCGCGAGCCGCGGTTGTCCGCCCCCGTCGGTGACATCGACCCGGACGGGCGCGGTCATCTCGATCAAGACCGGGGCCTGCTGCACCGGGGTTGTCATGGCGATCATCTGACTGCCGGTATTGGCCCCGGTAATATAAGCAAAAAGCAACCGGAACGCGGTTTCGGAGGCTTCTTCGCGGGTAGCGGCAGTGACGGTGGCCTCTGCCGCCATGGTCTGCCCATAGTCGCGAATTTCGAGCTCCGCGCCCAGTTCGGCGCGCACTGCATAGGCAGGCTGCTCGAAAACGCCGCGCACACCGAAGATGGCGGGCACCGTCTCGACGAAGGTCTTGGCGTAGTAGACGACTTGATCCAGCATGTGACGATCTTCCATGGGAACATGGACATGGGTATGCAGCGCCGGCCGGACAAGCCACCTTTGCGTCGAGGCGTACTTGGGTATAGGCTGCGGCCAAACTCACAGATCAAGGTAGGGATCCATGCTCGAGACCGCGGACGCATCCGTCCAACTCGCCACCCGCCGCCGTCGTACGGCCAATGGCTGGAACACGCCGTTTATCGGCAAGAACCGCAATCTCCTGAAAGAAGGCGAGGTTCCGCCGCCGGATAACATCGTCTATCCGATGGCCTTCCTGGTCGAGAAGGATGCGGGCGCGGTGGTGCATCCGCACTTCCATTCGGCTGATCAATATCAGGTGGTGGTGCAAGGCGGCGGCAGTCTCGGTAAGCACGCCATTGGTACGGTGGCGGTGCATTATACCGACGCCTATTCCGCTTATGGTCCGATCATCGCCAATGACCATGGCGTGTCGTGGTTCACGTTGCGCAACACCTGGGACCCGGGCGCGCGCTATATGCCGGCGAACCGGCAGGTCCTGCGGGAAGCGCGGGCCAAGATCGCCCATCGCGAAGCCACCTGCGGCCCGCTGCCGCCGCTGTCGGTGTCCGACCTGGCCGGCCTGAAGGAATTGCAGACCGAAGCGGTGATCCCGGAGACCGAGGACGGCCTTGGCACCTGGCGCTACACCGTGCCCGCGGGCGGCACTGTCACCGGCCCGGCGCCGGGCACCGGTGGCGGCCAGTTCTGGCTGGTGTCGGCCGGCAGCGCCTCGGTTCCCGGCGGCGAATTGCTGCCGCCGCAATCCTGCGTGTTTATCGGACCGGATGAGGCGGTTTCGACCATGACCGCGGGCCCCGGCGGGGCGGATTTGATCTGCATGCAGTTCCCGCATCGGGCGCGGGACTGACCGGAGCAAAGGCGGCCTTCGGGCCGCCTTTTTCATATTGGTCAGAACGCACCGCAGCCGGGTTGGACGATCAATCCGACTGATTGCTGATTGAACATGGTCTGGTAGGCTTCCCGGATCTGGCTTATGGCATCGGCGGATTGTTGGCGATCCGGCAGTGCTGCGATGAGCATCTTGCTGCGTTCGGTGACGGTGCGCTGACTGTCCGTCGCCCGCCAGGCGCCTTGGGCATCCAGGACCGTATAGCCGTCCGGCACATGCGGGGTGATGACGCGATCCCGGAACGCAGCCCATTGTTGGTCCGACACATCTGGCGCGCCGGCCACCGCCAGCCCGAAAAACAGCGTATAGATCCGCATCGGTTCGCCAATGTCGCCGCGGCAGACGGGGGCGCTGCAGCCGCCCGAAATCCCAAGCAACAGCACCAGGCCTGTCATGCGGATCCGTCGTGCTGAGCTGCAAAAACCCGACATGGCTACGTCACCCAATCATGGATACAGGCGTGGGCGGGGCTCGAATGCCGGACCTCGTCCTCCCATGATGGCACCCCGCCCGAGCACTCTGCCGATGGGGCGGCGTCCCGTCCAGCGGGGGCGCGGCAATGGGCCGGTGTGGGGTTCGAATTTCCTGAATATGACCGGCGCTTGACATTCTTATACTCGGGGTTAGCATAAGCCCGATAAATGCTCATAAAGAGCATTATGAGGAGGGTCACCCGATGTCCGCCACCACCGTGCTTGAGCGTACCGCCCCGCTCTATGACAAAGTGCGTTCCGTCATTCCCCGCATCGAATGGCCGGTTTTCGCCGACGATGTGGAAGCCATTCTGGCGCTGAAGCGTGAGCGGGATGCGGTGATCCTCGCGCATAACTACATGACCCCGGAAATCTTCCATTGTGTCGCCGACATCGTGGGCGACAGCCTGGCTTTGGCGCGGGAGGCGATGAAGGTTGATGCCAAGGTCATCGTCCTCGCCGGCGTGCATTTCATGGCCGAGACAGCGAAGATGCTGAACCCCGGCAAGACGGTGTTGATCCCGGACGTGGAAGCCGGCTGCTCGCTCGCTTCCTCCATCACCGCCGCCGATGTGCGGCTGATGCGCCAGCGTTACCCCGGCGTGCCGGTGGTGACTTATGTGAATTCCACCGCCGAGGTGAAGGCGGAATCCGATATCTGCTGCACATCCGGCAATGCCCTGAAAGTCGTTGAGTCATTGGGCGTGCCGGAGGTGATCATGCTCCCGGACGAATTCCTGGCGCAGAACATCGCTGCCCAGACGCGGGTAAAGATCATTGCCTGGGCCGGGCATTGTGAGGTGCATGAGCGCTTCACCCCGGCTGAGGTCCGGGCGCTGCGGGTCGACCATCCCGGCGTGATCATTCTGGCGCATCCGGAATGCCCGCCGGATGTGGTGGCTGAGGCTGACTATGCCGGCTCCACCGCCGACATGTCGGCCTTTGTCGGGCGGGAGAAGCCGAAGCGCGTGGTGCTACTAACCGAATGCTCCATGGCTGATAATGTCTCGGTGCATCATCCGGACGTGGATTTCGTGCGCCCCTGCAATCTGTGCCCGCATATGAAGCGCATCACGCTGCCAAAAATCCGCCGTGCATTGGAGACAATGACGCATGAGGTGACGATCGATCCGGCGCTGGCTGACCGGGCGCGGTTGTCGGTGGAGCGGATGCTGGCGGTAAGGTGAACTAACGGTTTATAACGATTTTGTCAAGGCCGAACCGCATGTGAGCGGACAGTTGGCCGATGGAGTTCCGTATGTCCATTCCTCCCCTACCCGCCATCATGATCGAGCCGATGGTGCGGGCGACGCTGCTTGAAGATCTCGGCCGGGCCGGTGATTTGACCACGGATTCCATCGTCCCGGCGGATGCGATGACCCGGACCGCGCTGATGGCGCGCCAGCCTGGCGTGGTGGCGGGCCTCGATTTCGCGATCATGGCCTTCCGGCTGATCGATCCGCGCATTGAATGCCATGTCGAGCGTCACGATGGCGCGCGCCTGCAACCGGGCGATCTGATCGCCACTGTCAGCGGCCCGGCGCGCGGCATTCTGACGGGGGAGCGGACGGCGCTGAACTTCCTCAGTCATCTGAGTGGTGTCGCATCGGCCACGCGCGGCATCGCCGATGCCATCGCGCATACCAAGGCGCAGGTCTGCTGCACCCGCAAAACCATGCCCGGCCTGCGTTCGGCGCAGAAATACGCGATCCGGGTGGGCGGCGGGTCCAACCACCGGTTCGGGCTCGATGACGCGGTGCTGATCAAGGACAACCATGTCGCCATTGCCGGCGGCGTGCGCCCGGCGGTGGAACGCGCCCGCGCCGGTGTCGGTCATCTGGTGAAGATCGAGCTGGAGGTCGATACCCTGGCGCAGCTGGAAGAGGCACTGAGCCTGGGTGTCGATGCCGTCCTGCTCGATAACATGGGCCCGGACATGCTGCGCACCGCCGTCGCCATGGTGGCTGGGCGGGCGATCACCGAGGCCTCCGGCCGCATTCGTCCGGAAACCGCGCGACCGATTGCTGAGGCGGGGGTGGATTTGATGTCTGTCGGCTGGCTGACGCATAGCGCGCAGGTGCTGGATATCGGGTTGGACCATATCGGCTGAGGTGGACTCCTCAACCGGCGCTGCCAGGGTTACATCCGGGGCATGGACATTGTCAGCATCCCCGGCTCCCGCATCGTTGAGGTCGCGCGCCTCGCTTTTGCCACCCCTGATATCGACTTCCTGTGCTTCGGGGAGTCCGATCGCCCCAGCCCGGCCGTGGCGCGTGACGCGTTGGTTGGGGCAATCGATCATGGGGAGACGCGGTATCCCGATATCCGCGGCTTGCCCGATTTGCGGCAGGCTATCGCGACGTATCTGACCGGGCTGCATGCGCGGCCGGTGACGGAGAGCCGCATTCAGGTGACGGCCTCCGGCATGGCGGCGATTACGGTCGCGCTGGGGGCCATCGTCGCGGCGGGGCAGCGCGTGGTGCTACATAGCCCGGCCTGGCCCAATGTCGGCAACGCCGCCCGGCTGCGCGGGGCGGTGGTGGAAGAGATCGATCTGACTCCGGCGGCGGATGGCGGGTTCCGCCTGGACCTCGATCGTCTGGATCAGATGCTGATCGGCGCACGGGCCTTCGTGCTGAACTCCCCCAATAATCCGACCGGCTGGACGGCGACGCGGGACGAACTTCAGGCCATCCTGGCGATCGCCCGGCGCCGGAATGTCTGGCTGATCTCCGACGAAGTCTATTCCCGGCTGGTCTATGATGGCAGCGAGGCTGCGCCGTCGCTGCTGGACATCGCCGAACCCGGCGACCGCGTGATGGTGTGCAACAGCTTCTCCCAGGCCTGGCTCATGACCGGCTGGCGGCTGGGATGGCTGGTGGTGCCGGAAGGCATCCGCGACCGCATGGCCGATTTGGTGGAGATCGTGCATTCCGGGGTGGCGCCGTTCACGCAGCGGGCGGGCATCGCGGCAATGCGCGATCCAGCCATCGTAACCGCGTTCCGCGCCCATTGTGCCACCGGTCGGCAATTGGCGAATGAGGCACTGAGCGGTCTGAATGGCGTGCGCTACACCGCGCCCCCCGGGGCGTTCTATGCCTTCGTGGGGATCGATGGGCTGGGCGACAGTTTGGACCTCGCATTGACCCTGGTGAAACGCCATGGCGTGGCGGTGGCGCCGGGTGTCGCGTTTGGTGCGGCCGGGGAAGGCAGTCTGCGCGTGTGCTTCGCACAATCGGCCGCGACGATGGAACGGGCGATGACCCGGCTGCGGGATGGGTTGCGGATTGAACTGGGGCGGTAGGGTCAGATCCGCGTGCTGATGAGGGCCCAGATCAGCAGCAATGTGCCGATGACGGCATAGACGATCGTGCCGATACCGCCGACAGCCTCGAGCACCCGCAAGAACAAGTACGAGGCCAGACCGAGGATCGATACACAAGCCAGAATGAAATTCCGGCTTGTTTTATCGATCGCCTTCTCCCGCGCGTAGAAAATACCGAGATAGACCAGGATCGATCCCAGGAACGGGATCAGAACAAGCGTCGCGGATTGCGGCATGTCGGTCCTTTTACGGCAGCACCTTGCCCGGGTTCATGCGGTGGGCGGGGTCGAGCGCGTCTTTCAACACCCGCATCACATCCATCGCAATGGGGTTCTTATGCGCTGCCATGGCATGGCGCTTGGATTGGCCGATACCGTGTTCGGCGGAGAAGCTGCCGCCGAGGGAGACGGCGACGGCGTTGACCAGCGGCTCCATCTCGCCGGCGCGGGCGACCCAGGTGGGGCGATCCATGCCGGGCGGGGCGTGCAGGGAGACATGGATATTGCCATCACCGGCATGGCCGATGGCAGACATGCGGCCCTCGGGCCAACGTTGTTTCATCTCCGCCTCGATCACCCGCAGGAATTCCGGCACGGCGGAGACGGGGACTGATGTGTCGGTGCCGATGGCCGGGCCGTCTTTGCGGGAGCATTCCGGGTAATCCTCGCGGATTTTCCAAATGCCGAGACGCTGCGCGTCGCTTTCGGCGATGGCGGCGTCGGTGACCTCACCGGCTTCCATTGCGCTGCCGAGCGTGTCTTCCAGGATTTCGCGCAGTGGCACGCTGGCATGCGCGGCGCTGAGTTCCAGCATCACGAACCAGGGGCTTTCCAGCGGCAACGGCATGCGCAAGCCGACACCGTGCTTGGCCGCCATTTCCATGCAGAAGCGCTGGCAGAGTTCGAAGGCGATGACGTCGGCGCCGCTTTCCATCATGCGGGAGAACAGCGACAGCGCCGCATCCGGGCTGGGCACCGCGACGAAGGCGGTTTCGACCCGCTTCAGCGCCGGCTGCAGGCGCAGCGCCGCGGCAGTGATGATGCCGAGCGTGCCTTCGCCGCCAATAAACAGATGCCGCAGCGCGTAGCCGCTGTTGTCCTTGCGCACCCGGCGCAGGTCATCCAGCACGCGCCCGTCCGGGAGGACCACTTCGAGTCCCAGCACCAGTTCCCGCGCATTGCCCCAGCGCAGGGTGCGGATGCCGCCGGCATTGGTGGACAGCATGCCGCCGATTTGTGCGGTGCCCTGCGCGCCCCATTGGATCGGGAAGAAGCGCCCGGCCTCGGCCGCGGCTTGCTGCACGTTCTGGACGACGCAGCCGGCTTCGGCGACCAGGGAGAAGTCTCGCGGGTCGATGTCGCGGATGCGGTTCATGCGTTCGAGCGACAGCACGACCGAGCGCGGCCCGTTGGCCTGTGGCACGGCGCCGCCCGACAGGCCGGTGCGGCCGCCGGCGGGCACGATCGCCAGGTTCTCGGCGGCGCAGCGCTTGACCAGTTCCGCGACCTCCGCGGTTGAACCCGGTCTCAGGACCGCTTCCGGGGTGCCGCGATAGGAGCCGCGCCAATCGACGCCATAGGGCGCGATATCGTCTGTTTCCGTCAGGACGTTCGCGGGTCCGATGATCTCGGCGAAAGCGTTCATGGGGCGGGCCTTTCCTCGGGGCATTTTCCATCTTCCTTGCCGGAGAAAGGGGGTTTCGGCAAGGGTCGCGGCCAGTCCCATCAGCGCAGCCGCTCAGTGCACGAATTGGGGCGTCGGCTGGCCCCACGCGTCATCCTCGGGCTTGTCCCCGGGGTGTCCGGTTTAACCCTCAGGCCCGGACGGCCACTTTTTGCGTCATGCTCGGGCT
>CAIUPC010000544.1 GCA_903900905.1 uncultured Acetobacteraceae bacterium | reverse complement strand
TCTACGCCTTTGGCGGATCCAACGGAGGTAAGACCAACCCGTAAAATGAATGACGTACCGGCCATCGTTACCCGTCATGCCGACGGAGGTCGGCATCCACGACTTTGCAGCCTTAGAGAGGAGAAAGGCGTGGGTGCCGACCTGCGTCGGCATGACGGCGTTGGGGCGCCGCCGGTGAGTCAATGTCAATGCGGACTGAGTATTAAACCGCCGCGGGCTCACGGCGTGAAGATGCTCTGCCACTCCGCCTTGCCCTTGCGGATGTCATCAGGGCCAATCTTCGACCAGTCCATGGGGATCAGGGTCAGGCTGTCGATCGCCGGCGCATAGTCCGGCAGCGGGCTGACGAAGCCGGTGCGGGTGGAGACCAGCGCCTCCCGCTTCGACAAAATCGTCTGGGCCGCCGGTGAGAGGCTGAAATCCATCCACAGCTTCGCCGCGTTGGGATGCGGTGCTTTGGTCAGGATGAAGGTGGCGTTGCCCAGTAGCAAAATCCCTTCCTTGGGCAGGATGAACTTCAGATTCGCGCCGCGACCGTTATATTGCAGCAACCGCCCGGGCGAGCCGCCCCAGGACATCAGGTCCTGGCCGCTGACCAGGCGTTCGGCCATCTGTTCGGTCCGGACGACGAATTGCGGCTTCATCTTGGCCATCGCCCGGAAGTAGTCGAGGTCCAGGATCTGGCGCAGTCCCATATAACTCAGCAGCCCGGTGGCGGAATTGGGGGCGTCGTTGATGCTCATCCGCCCTTCCGGGATCGCACCGAGGACGTCACGCCAGCTTTTGCCCTTGAAGTCGATCGTATCGGGGTTCCAGCTCGGCACGAACATGTAGCCGCCATTGGGGGTATAGTAGCCCTTGCGGCCCAGCCCGGCGGCATAGGCCTTGTCGTAATGTTTCGCCTCCGGGCTGGTGTATTCCATGATGTGCCCGGCCGCGACCAGCCCGTTCACCCAGGGCGGGGAGGCGAGGGAGGCCACATCGATCGTCACATTCCCCGACGCCGTCTCCTGATCAACCCGCGTCACCACGCCTTGGGTGGGGCTGAGCGTGTGCTTGACCTTGAAACTCGCCGGCAGCCCATAGGCCTTGAGGAACAGCGGCATCATCTCATCCTCGGTTTCCGGGGCGATGATGGCGTCCCAGTAGCTGAGCGTGCCTTCCTCCCGGGCCTTGGCGATGGTGGCGCGCAGCGCATCCCGGTCCGCCGGATCAGCCGCCAGCACCGCCGGCGGGTCTGCTGGTTGCGCATTCGCACCGGTCGTGAAGAGTGCGGTCAGAAGCAGGAGGGCGGCGAATTTCATGATTGGTCTCCCTGTTACGTTTGTGTTGCCCTTCGGACTCTCCCCCTCCCTTTGAGGGAGGGGGCCGGGGGGATGGGGCAACCCCCGGAACCCGTGCGGTATCACCCCTCCCCCCAACCCCCTCCCGCAAGGGGAGGGGGAGGACTCATTCTACATATCGCTCGATCACGGCAACACGATCCAGTCCTCCGGGGTCATCCCGACATGCACCGCATCGCCGCGCCGGAAGCCGGCGGCCGGCTGGATGGCGCGCAGCGATATGCCGTGGACGGCGACGATGTATTCCTCGGCGACGCCCTGGAAGGACACGGCCTCGATGGTCCCGGGCAGGCTGCCGGGCAGGGGGCTGGTTCCGGCGCGCACGCTTTCCTTGCGCACGCAGGCCAGCACCGGCTTGCCCTTGGTCATATCCAGCCCATCGCCGGCGATGCCGCGCAGGGTGAACTGCTCGTTCAGCGCGACCTCGACCTGGTCCGTGCCAGCGACCGGGCCGATCATCCGGGCTTCGAGGACGTTCAGGCCGAAGAACCGGGCCACGAAGCCGGTCGCCGGCCGGGCGAACACCGCGCGCGCCGGGCCCGCGGTTTCGATCCGCCCCTGGTTCATCAGCACCACCGTGTCCGCGAGCCCAAACGCCTCCGCCTGATCATGGGTGACATAGATCGCGGTGAAGCCCAGCCGTTCCTGCAACAGCCGCAGCTCCAGCCGCATATGCTCACGCAAGGCGGCATCGAGGTTGGACAGCGCCTCATCGAACAGCACCAGCCGCGGCTCATGCACCAGCGCCCGGGCCAAAGCGATGCGCTGCTGCTGCCCGCCGGAGACCAACGTGGCGGAGCGGTTCTCGAACCCTTTCAGCCCCACGGTTTCCAGCATCGCGCTGGCTTTCGCCAACCGCTCCTTCGCGCCGACGCCGCGCACTTTCAGCGGGAAGGCGACGTTCTCGGCCACCGTCATATGCGGCCAGACGGCGTAGGACTGGAAGACGATGCCGAGCTCCCGCTTTTCCGGCATCAGATCGGTGGCGCTGGCGCGGTCAAAGACGGTCTTGCCGCCGATTTCGATGCGCCCGCCATCCGGGGTTTCCAGCCCGGCCAGGCAGCGCAGGATGGTGGTCTTGCCGCAGCCGCTCGGCCCCAGCAGCGCCAGCGTGCTGCCTTGCGGCACCTGGAACGAGACCTCATTCACCGCCGTATGGCCGCCGAAGCGCTTGGTCAGATGGGCGATATCGACAAAGCTCATGCGGCTACCCTTGGGCGATCGAAGTGCGGGTCAGGCGGAAGGTGGCGAAGGCCAGCAGCAGCATCACCAGCTGCACGACTGCTAATGCGGCGACGTAGCCGGAGCTGCGCTCACTCAGAATCACCATCGCCACGCTGATGGTCTCCGTCCCCTGGGCATAGAGCAGGATCGTCGCGCCAAGCTCGCGGATGAAAATCACGAACAGCATCAGCCAGGCCGCGACCAAAGACGGTTTCAGCAGCGGCAGCACCACCAGCCGCATGGTCTGCAGCCAGGACGCGCCGGAGGCCCGGGCGCTCTGCTCCAGCTCCGGATTGATGGCCAGGAACATGGCGGTAACGGTGCGGGTGGCGAAGGGGAAGAAGCGGGCGATATAGGCAATCAGGATGATGGTCAGCGTCGAATACAACGGCGTGCGCAGCCCGATAATCAGGAAGCCGAGGCCCAGGATAATCCCGGGAATCCCCAGCGGCAGCGACAGCAGCGCATCCACCAGCCCGCGCCGCCTGGGATTGCCACGGGTCAGGTAATAGGCCTGCAAGACCGCCAGCCCGACGCCCAGCGTGGCGCCGGTGACCGCCAGGAACAGGCTGTTGCCGATAGCGGTGCGGGTCAGGTCGTATTTGGTCAGCACATACTCGAAATTGCCGGTGGTGGCCGACTTCCACATGAAGTGCCCCATCCAGAGTTTGGAGAACGCCACCATCAGCAGCGCCATCGTCGGCAGCACCACCGCGCCGCCGACATAGAACGCCTCCAGCGTTAAAGCCGCGATTCGCGCGCCCCGGCGCAGATGGATCAGCCGCGGCCGGTAGCCCTTGCCGGTGATGGTGTCGAAGCGCCGGTTGGCGATGAAGCGGCGTTGCAGCATGGTCAGCAGCACCGTCAGCGTCAGCACCACCATGCCGAACGCCGCCGCCCGCCCAAAATCGGAGGGGTATTGCACGAGCGAGAAAATCTCCGTCGGCATGAAGCGGATGCCGCGCGGCGAGCCCAGCGCCAGCGGCACGTCGAACAGCCCGGCCGAGGTCACGAACACGATCAACGCCGCCGACAGCAGCGCCGGCAGCACCAGGGGCAAGGTGATATGGCGCATGGTATAGCCGAAGGAGGCGCCATGGACCCGCGCCGCGTCCTCGAACGCCGCATCCATCTGGCGCAGCGGGCCGATGACGAACAGGTAGACATAGGGCGTGTAGAACAGGGTCAGCACCCAGATCACGCCGGGGATGCTGTAGATGTTCAGCCAGTCCAGCTTGATGCCCAGATAGGTCCGGGCCACCCAGGGCAGCAGCCCGCCATGCGGTGCCAGCAGATAGATCCACGACAGCGCGCCCACATACGGCGACAGGAAGAAGGGGATCAGATTGCCGGTCTCAAACCAGCTCCGCCCCGGCATGTCCGTGCGCGCCACCAGCCAGGCCAGCGTAAAGCCCAGCGTCATCGCCAGCACCGTCGTGCAGCCGCCCGCGATCAGCGTGTTCAGCGCCGCCGTGGCAAACCGGGGATCGCCGAGCAGGCGAATAAAATTGTCGAGCGAGAGGCGCACCGCCTCCCCATCCCAGACCGCGATGCTGCGCAGAACCGTGGCGAGGAACGGCCCGGTGATCAGCAGCACGCCCACCGCCACGCCGCTCGCGGGCAGTACCACCTGCAACCACCGGCCCTGACGGCTGGTTTCCACGCTCGAACGCCCCCTGTTGCGCGTGATCCCGCGCTCTTTATGATCGTGTCCAAGCTTACGCAGACTTTCGCGGCCCGGCCAAGGCCAGCGGAACGATCCAACCCAGGGAGTATGGCGATGAAATTCGGCCTGTTCGGCGCGGCCACCGCGCAACGCAATGCCAATCCCGACGTCGACAGCGCCGCCGGCTTCAAGGACTACATCGACTATGTGATCGAGGCGGAGTCGCTCGGCTACCACAGTTCCTTCATCGTCGAGCACCATTTCACCGGCTTCGGCCAGGTCTCCGCGACTCTCAACCTTCTCACCTGGATCGGCGCCCGCACCACGACGCTGCGGCTCGGCACGGCGGTGATCGTGCTGCCCTGGCATAATCCGGTCTTGCTGGCCGAACAGGCCGCGACCCTTGATCTGCTATCCGGTGGGCGGTTGGATTTCGGGGTCGGCAAGGGCTACCGCCACAACGAATACGCCGGTTTCCGCATCCCCATGGAAGACGGCCAGGCGCGCTTCGAAGAAGCGATCGATATCATCACCAAATCCTGGACCTCGAACGAGCGGTTCTCCTTCCACGGCAAGTTCTGGCAATACGACGACATCATCGTCGAGCCCCCGACGGTGCAGCGCCCCAACCCGCCCTTCTGGCAAGGCGCCGGGCATCCGGACTCCATCAAGCGGGTCGCGGCGCGTGGGCATAACCTGCTGCTGGATCAATTCGCCTCCATGGAGGAGACGATCCGCCGCTTCAACATCTACCGCGACGCCATGATCGCCAACGGCTTCGGTTTTAGCCCCCATCAGGTCGGCGTTGCCCGCGCCTTCTTCGTGGCCAAGGATGAGGCCGATAAGCAGGCCGCGATCGACCGCCGCATCGCCGGCCAGCGCCGCCTGCACGACATCAGCCAGCGCCCGGATGGGAACAATACCGCGAGCATCATGGCCTTCTCCGACACCCGCGAGGCCAGCGAGGAAAGCGCCCTCTATGGCAGCCCCGACGAAATCTGCCGCAAGATCGAGCGCTTGCAGGCCGCGGGCGTGGAGTATCTGCTGCTGAACGGCGGCGGCACGTCCCGCGAAAACCTGCGCCGCTTCGCAACCGAAGTGATGCCGCACTTCCGCGACAAGGCCCCGGTGCGGGCGGCGGCGGAGTAGGGCTTGCGGTCTGGCCGGGAAAAGCGGGGAGGCCAGGGCGATCGCACAGGGCGCATGTGGCCCAAAAGCGTCATCCTCGGGCTTGACCCGAGGACCCCCACAAGCATCGGGACAACCGGAATCCCGAAAGGCCCGGGGGGAGGGGACAACCGGAACCCCAAAAGGACCCTCCCCCTCCCCTTGAGGGCTACGGGAGTCAGACATGTGCGGAATGATTTGCGAGCCTCCCTCCGGTGAGTATCGGATCGAGGCGCTGCAATCCATGGTGCATGGTCTTGGGTCCCGGTGGTTTGTATCCTTTGGAGGTATA
>CAIUPC010000543.1 GCA_903900905.1 uncultured Acetobacteraceae bacterium | reverse complement strand
CGGGGGGAGGGGTGAAAAGGCACAGTTTCGGGGGGATTGACCCCTCCCCCCAACCCCCTCCCTCAAGGGGAAGGGGAGAGTCAATTTCAACAGCCACTGGACTTAACCCCCCGCCTCCAGCGGAAACCGCACCCCGCCATCATGCAGATGGCAGGCGGCGAGGTGGCCCGCCGTGACTTCCCGTAAAACCGGCGATTCGGTCCGGCACCGCGCCGTCGCATAGCCGCAGCGGGTGTGGAAGTGGCAACCGGAGGGGGGATTGATCGGGCTGGGCACATCGCCCTTGACGATCACCCGGCGCCGGCCGCGCGCGCCTGATTTCGGTATCGGCACGGCGGACAGCAGTGCTTCAGTGTAGGGATGCAGCGGCATCTCAAACAGCGACTTCTTGTCCGTCATCTCGACGATCCGGCCGAGATACATGACCGCGACGCGGTGGCTGATATGCTCCACCACCGCCAGATCATGCGCCACGAACAGATAGGACAGCTGGAACTCGTCCTGCAGGTCCATCATCAGGTTAATGATCTGCGCCTGAATCGACACGTCCAAAGCCGAGACCGGCTCATCGCCGACAATCAGCGCCGGGCTGAGCGCCAAAGCGCGGGCGATACCGATGCGCTGGCGCTGGCCGCCGGAGAATTCATGCGGATAGAGGCGCATCGCCTCCGGCCGTAAACCGACCCGATTGAACAGCGACGCCACGCGGTCCTGCCGATCCTGGCCGCTGGCGACGTTATGGATAATCAGCGGCTCCCCAACGATGTCGCCGGCGGTCATGCGCGGATTCAGCGAGGCATAGGGGTCCTGGTAAATCATTTGCATCTTTTGCCGGTACGGCAGCATCGCGGTGCGATCGAGATGCGTGATGTCATCGCCATTCAGATGGATCGAACCATCAGTCGGCTCCAGCAGCTTCAATAGCGTGCGACCAGCGGTCGATTTGCCGCAACCGCTTTCACCCACGAGGCCGAGGGTCTCACCGCGCGCGATCTCAAAGGTCAGGCCATCGACCGCGAAGACCTTGCCGGCGGGGCGCGGGATGATGCCCTTGAAAATGGGGAAGTGCTTCTTCAGGCCTTGCACCCGCAAAACTGGTGTTTCGGTCATGATGAGCCTCCCATCAAACGATCCGCATGCCAGCAGGCGACCCAATGGCGGGGGCGCAGCTGTTCGAGCGGGGGATATGCGGCCAGGCATTGCTCGGTGGCGAAGCCGCAACGCGGCGCGAAGCTGCAGCCCGGCGGCAATTTCGCCAGTGACGGCACCATGCCTTTGATTTCATTCAACCGGTTACGGCCGGGTTCGGCGCGCGCGGCCTCGTCCAGATGCGGAATCGCCGCGAGCAGGCCCTTGGTATAGGGATGGCCGGGATTGTCGAAGAGGTCATCGACATCCGCCTCCTCCACCTTCCGCCCCGCATACATCACCACCACCCGGTCGGCGTTTTCCGCGACCACGCCCATGTCATGGGTGATGAGGACGATGGCGGTGCCGAAACTTTCCCGCAGGTCGCGCATGAGATCGAGGATCTGTGCCTGGATCGTAACATCCAGCGCGGTGGTAGGCTCATCGGCGATCAGCACTTTCGGATCGCATGACAAGGCCATGGCGATCATCACACGCTGGCGCATGCCGCCGGAGAGCTGATGCGGATAGGCCTGGGCCCGCTGCTCGGGTTCGGGGATGGAGACGCGGCGCAGCATGTCGAGGGCATGATCGCGCGCCTGCCGCCGGGTCAGGCCTTTGTGCAGGGCAATGGCCTCACTGATCTGGTCGCCCACCTTGTAAAGCGGGTTCAACGAGGTCATCGGTTCCTGAAAAATCATCGAGATGTCGTTGCCGCGGATCTTCTCCATTTCCGCCTCGGAGATTGTCAGCAGATCGCGGCCTTCGAACCGGATGCTGCCACCGACGATGCGGCCGGGCGGGCTGGTGACCAGGCGCAGGACCGAAAGCGCGGTGACGCTTTTGCCGCAGCCGGATTCGCCGACGACGCTCAGGGTTTCACCGGCGCGCACGGTATAGGATACGCCATCGACAGCGCGAACAGCGCCGGCGGGGGTGAAGAAATGGGTC
Organism: uncultured Acetobacteraceae bacterium; assembly: GCA_903900905.1. Taxonomy (GTDB): domain Bacteria; phylum Pseudomonadota; class Alphaproteobacteria; order Acetobacterales; family Acetobacteraceae; genus Rhodopila. The sequence goes on along the minus strand of CAIUPC010000543.1, from coordinate 17,059 downwards.
TGCAGGTTCTCGATTTCGAGCACCGGCGTTCCGGGCGCGATATCGCGCTCCTTTCCCTGACTCAACAAGTGACTCCCTGTAAACCGTTGTGTTATTTTGGCCGTCTGGCGTGTTTCAGCGAACGTTCAGGATATGCTACACGTCACACAGAAAAAACCAAAGGGAGGAACAGGACAATGGGTATCGAAAATCCCACTCGGCCAGGATGGAACCGCCGCGATATGTTGCGCGGCAGCGCGGCGGCCCTGATGGGCGTATCCGCCATGGGCCCGCGCTACGGGCTGGCCGCGGATGTTCCGTATGAATACGATGGCTCAAAATTTCAGATGGCGCCGCCAGAGCCTAATCCCAAGCGTGGCGGCGTGCTTCGGTTCGGCATTCTCAACCGTCCGCCACATTTCGACGTGCATCAGTCCGGCACGATTGGCTCACTGGGCACCCAGGGCTGTAATTTTGACAATCTGATCCGTCGTGACCCGCGCGACAGCGGCAAAACGATCGTTCCGGATTTGGCCCATAGCTGGGAAATTTCCAAGGATGGGAAGACCTACACGTTCCATTTGCGTGAAGGGGTGCAGTTCCATGATGGTACCGAATTTACCTCGGCGGACATCAAGGCCACTTATGATCGAATCTGGAAGCCGCCGACAGGGGTCAGCATTCCGCGCAGCGCCTTGTTCACGGCGCTAAGCGAAATCAACGCGCGTGATAAGAAAACCATCGAGTTCAAGCTGGCCGCACCGCGGTCCGCCAATTTCATGATGTCGGCCTTCGCCAGCGGTTGGAACGTGATTTTCAGCAAGAAGACGCTGGAAGAAAACGCCTACAACCTGCGTAAGGTGTTCATGATTCCAGGCACCGGTCCGTACAAAACCCAGCGCCGGGTGGAGAACGAAATCTGGGTGATGGAAAAGAACGCGAACTATTGGAACAAGGGCCTGCCCTATCTCGATGGGATCGAGTTCTACAACCTGCTGCCATTCTCGCCCGAACTGGGTTCGGCCATCCTGTCCGGCCGCGTGGATTACGCCCGCATCCTTGATCCCGTCACCGGGCGTAAGGCCGCCGCGACGCCAGGGATGTCCAAGGCGCAGTTCAACCAAAGCGTCATCCAGGCAACCTGGGTCAACAACAAGCATAAGCCACTGGACGATCCGCGGGTGCGTCGGGCGTTGCATCTGGCGTTCGACAAGCATGTGCTGGTCGATGTCGTCAAAGACGTCGCCCCGATGCGGGTCGGCGGGTTTATCTACCCGTTCTCCGATGTCGCGACTCCGAAAGAGCAACTTTTCAAGCGCGTGGGTTATCAGGAAGACACCACCGCGGCGTTGAAAGAGGCAAAAGCCCTGCTGGCCGCTGCCGGTTTCGGCAAAGGCATGCGTCCGCTCGATTTCGTGGTACGCGACCTCGCGAGCTTCAAGCTCTGGGCGCAGGCGATCCAGGCCATGCTGGCGGAATTGAATGTCACCTGCAATCTGCGTTCGGTCGCGGAATCGATTTGGTTTGATGACGTCAAATCCGGCAACTACGATCTGGCGATCGGAGCCGTCGTTTCGACGTTGTTGGATCCGACCGACTATTTCAATGGCTGGTATCGGACCGGCGGGCCGTCGAACTACTCGTTCTGGAGCAATCCGGAGGTCGATAAACTGATCGACCAAATGGATGTCGAGGTCGATTCGACCAAGCGGCAGGCGATCATCCGCCAGGCTGAAATGCTCATGGAGCAGGATCCCCCGCTGCTGCCCGTCGCGTGGGAGAATATCGTCGACGCCTGGTACAACTACGTCAAAGGCCACAACCCGACCGATAATTTCGGGATTTACGATACCGTGCGCTTCGACACGCATTGGCTCGATAAGGCCTGATCTCCATCCATCCCCGGCGGCATCGTTTTGGTGCCGCCGGTTCGGTGGGGTCTCAGGCGCGCGGCCGATCCCATTCCAGGCGCATGGGGCGGCTGGGGACATCCCCTGGCGCGACGCCGATATCGGCGAGCATGCGGTCGTCCATCAGATATAAAACGCGTTGTGTCGGCGGTTGCCGCCACGATGACAAAAGCCCCAGCAGTCCGGCGCGGGGCCGATTGACCGGTGTCGTCTGGGCATTGATCGGGGTGGCTTGTGCCATCGTCTGGTCCTTTCAGGTCGCTTCCGCAGTCTGCCGCCGTTGGCATTCGGGAAGCGGCCTGTATGGATCGCGGCGCCGGCCCGTTCTGTGAGCCGGTTCACAGGCGTGATGGTTTTACCCGCCGCGCTGGTAACGCTTGCAACGGATCACCAGCAGGTCCCGGAAATAGCGGCGCATGCGCGCGGTCCAGGGCGTGCCCGCCGCTTTCTGCCAGGCATCGGATTTCGCGACGTCCGCCGATTCAAGGTGATAAAGCGCCAGATATTTGCGAGCCATGCCCGCGTCCTCCGCCTGATAGCGGCGGGCGGACAGGACGCCGGGAACCGCGGCCAGAAAAGGCAGGTGCTCGGTATTGTACCAGGCGTTGAATTCCTCCTCGACCGACGGATCGATATTCATTGATGCGACCAGCAGGCCGCCGGCGTTAACCGGCGCGGCGGCGTCGCCGGGCTGCAACTGGTTGCCCTCATACCGCATGATCCGCGTGGCCTTGTTGGTCACGCGCATCGTCCAGGGCGAGCCATTGGCGCCAGCGACCGCGACATAAGGCGGGCTGCGCAGGACGCCCAAGGTCTCCAGATCATAGGTCGCGATGGACAGCGTCGGATTGTCCGCGCCGATCCAGCGTTCGGCGTTGAGGATTCCGGGGACGCGCAGGCGCTCGGGGACATGTTCCAGATCGTACCAATCGTGGAACTCGTCGGCATGCGCGGTCGAGAAATCGAAGGACGCGAAAAGCAGGCCTTTGGCCATGATGATTATCTCCTGGATCGTAACCGCTCAATCGTGGCACGCGCGCCGGTTGCCGGGAAGCGGGGCGTTGGGTAGCTTCCGAACCGGATAAGGGACGGAGAGCGCCGGACAATGAGCAAGCACGTGATCGCGACAGTCGACGAGATTCCGCCCGGGGCGCGCAAGCTCATGACCGTCCGTGGTCGGCCGATCGCGGTGTTTAACCTGGATGGTGAGTATTTCGGCCTGTTCAACCGCTGCCCGCATCAGGGCGGCCCGATGTGTGAGGGGATCCTCACCGGCCTGATCGAATCGAACGACCCCGGCCAATATAAATACTCCCGCGCCGGTGAAATCCTGCGTTGCCCCTGGCATGGCTGGGAATTCGATGTGCGCACCGGCCAGAGTTTCTGCGAGCCGGGCAAGGTCTCGATTCGCAGCTATCCGATGGAAGTGGCGGAAGGGGAGACGGTGGTGAAAGGCCCCTACGTCGCGGAAACCATCCCCGTGACCGTCGAGGACAAATACATCGTCATTGAGCTCTGACGATGGGCGGGCGCGCGTTCAGCGCGTCCTTATCGAAGCCGGCGATCTGCTTGTAGCCGGCGGCGGTGCCTTCGAGTTCGGCTGGTGTCAGCACGTCCTCAATCCGGGTGAACCCGTTGGGGGCGCGCTGTTCCACAAGCTGCATCACCTGCTCCGGCCCATTGCCGCGATTGGCCAGCACGATGCGGGCGGTGGCGGGGCGGCGTTCGGCTTCGTAGGCCTGTAGCGCGGCTTCGGTCGCGCCGTGGGTCTGGATTTCCCGCGCCAAAACACGCGCGTCCAGAATGCCCTGGGACGCGCCGTTTGACCCGATCGGGTACATCGCATGCGCCGCATCGCCGAGCAGGGTGGCCCGCCCGAAGCTCCAGCGCGGCAGCGGGTCGCGATCCACCATCGGATATTCGAAGCAGCGTTCGGCGGCCTGGATAACGGCGGGCACGTCCAGCCAGTCAAAGCGCCAGTCCGCGAATTGCGGCAGGAAGTCGTCGAGCTGACCGGCGCGGTTCCAATCCTCCCGCCGCCAGGCCTGATCGGCTTTGAATTTGCGTTCGGCGATCCAGTTGATGGTGGTTTCGGTGCCGTTGGTGGCGATGGGGTAGGCGACGAATTTCTGGAATTCATGCCCGGCCATGATCATGCTGCGCCCGGTCAGGAACGGCGCGCCGCGCGTGACCCCGCGCCAGAGGATGGCGCCGTTCCAAATCGGCGGCCCCTCCTCGGGATAAAGCCGGGCGCGGGCGGCGGAATGAATGCCATCGGCGGCGATGAGCAGGGAACCGTCCACCGAGGCCTGGGGCGTCCCGGTGCGGCGGTTGCTGAAATGGGCGCGAATGCCGGTGCCGGTTTCATCCCAACCTGTCAGGTGATGCCCGCTCACGACCGCATCAGCGCCGAGGCGTTCCCGCACCGCGCGCAGCAGGATCATCTGCAATGTGCCGCGGTGGATGGAGAATTGCGGCCAGTGATAGCCGGCGGCCAGGCCGCGTGGTTCGGACCAGATGCGCTGGCCGTGGCGGGAATAATAGGCCAGTTCCGCGGTGGGAATGGCACTGGCGGCGATGGCGTCCTGGAGTCCGAGTTCGGTCAGTTCCCGAATGGCATGCGGCAGCACGTTGATGCCGACGCCCAGAGGCTCGATGGCGTCAACGCTTTCAAAGACGCGGCAGGGAATGCCGATTTGATGCAGGCTGAGGGCGGTGGTCAGCCCGGCGATGCCGCCACCGGCGATCAGGATCACGGGCGCGCCCTATCCGTTCAGTGAAAGGAGACGAGCATTTTGCCGAGAATGAGGATGGTCAGCGTGAGGTTCGCCCCCATCATCCAGATCATGGTATCCATGCGTCCGTTGAGCCGATCCATGCGACCTCCGATATCTGTCACGCGCGTGTCGATCTGAACGATGGTTTCGGCGGCCTTGCGGGCCTTGTCGTCGGGCGTGCCGGCGGCCACCAGGGCGTCGTACACTTCTGCAACCATCGTGGTCATGATCTTGGCTCCGTTCTATCAGGTTCGCGCGCCCCAAGTCACCATGATCCAGGGCCGTAAAACGACGGATAAGCCAAAATAGTTAAGAAAAAGTGAACGCTACACACGCAAGTATGTAGCGCCCACCTATCTTTTTCGCAATTCCCGCGCGGGCGCTTACTTCTTCACGCCCATGCCGCGCATGAACTGATCCCGGATGCGGGACGGGTCACGCTCGGTGGTATCGACCGGCTTATTGGTATCGATGCGGCAGCCAATCAGCCAGGGGCCGTCTTCTTTCATGGCGCGCTCGATCATTTCCTCGAACGCGCTTTCATCCGCCGCCCAGGCGCTTTGTTCCAGGCCCGACGCCTTGGCCACGGCCACGATATCGACGCCCTGATCGGTCAGCGTCTTCTGCCCACCGGTGATCTGGTAGGCGCCGTTGTCCAGGATGACGATCGTCAGGTTCTTCTGATCGCGTGCCGCGACGGTGCCGAGCGCGGCCAGCTGCATCAGGATCGATCCATCGCCTTCCAGCGCGATTACCTTCCGCTTCGGCTGCGCCAGCGCGACGCCGAGCGCGATGGGAACCGCGAGGCCCATGCTGCCCAGCATGTAGAAGTTCTGCTGGCGGCGGCCGTTGGGGCTTTCGGACGCGGCCCAGAGGTCGAAGTTGGAATAGCCGATACCGCCGATAACGGCCTCGTCATGATGCAGGTAGGTGAGCATCCGCTTGGTGATGTCGTAGCGGTTCATCACCTTGGCCTGATCCCGGGTGACGGGCTGGTTCGTTGTGAGTGCCATGATCCGCCCCCTTATTTCGCGAAGACTTTGCCGCCGGTCAGCAGCGGCGACAGGATGAAGCAGACGGGCCCGAGCGTGGCGACCGCCTGACGGATGGAGCGGTCGAAGATGAACTCGACCTCATCCAGCCGCGTGACCGTGTGATGCTCGATCGCCAGGCAATCCAGCACCGGGCGCATGGTCCGCGCGACCAGCATCTGGCCGATATTGAACTCGCCGAGCGTACCGCGTTCGGACACGATCATCATCGTCGGGATCTGGAACGGCACCGACAGCGACGCGAGCTGATTCGCCAAAGTGGCGAAGCCGCTGGTCTGCATCAGCAGGATGGCGCGGGTGCCGGCCATCCAGGCGCCAGCGGTGATGCCAAGGCCTTCTTCTTCCCGCGCGACGGAGAAAGCGTTGAAGAACGGGTCCGCCTCCAGCAGCTCGATCAACGGCCGCAGCACGTTGTCGGGCACGTATGGGATCAGGCTCACGTCATGCTGTTTCAGCACATCGCGAACAATTTCATACCAGGCGCGCTCTGGCGCTCCGTCGGACATCTCTCTCTCCTACCGATCCGGTGTAGCGCGCCAAATCGCATGCCTTGCGGAGCGGGGCAACCATTCGTAGAGAGAGAGTCCGATCCGGAGGGGGGAGCATGCCCGACCGTAAACAGACCTATGACGTTCTTGTCGCCGGCGGTGGTAACGCCGCGCTCTGTGCCGCGATTACCGCGCGCCAGGCGGGTGCGACCGTGTTGCTGCTGGAAAGCGCCCCCAAGGCCTTTCGCGGCGGCAATAGCCGGCACACCCGCAATCTGCGGGCGATGCATGACGCGCCGAACGCGGTGCTGACCGACGCCTATAAAGAAGACGAGTACTGGGACGACCTGCTGCGCGTCACCGGCGGCAACACCAATGAGGAAATGGCGCGGATGACCATCCGTGCGTCCTCGGGCGTGTTCGGCTGGATGAAGGATTGCGGGGTGCGGTTCCAGCCGTCCTTGACCGGCACGCTGAACCTGGGGCGGACGAATGCGTTCTTCCTCGGTGGCGGCAAGGCGCTGCTGAACGCCTATTACCTGACGGCCGAACGGCTTGGGATCGACATTCTGTACGATACCGAGGTCATCTCGATGAACATCGACGATGGCTCGGTGCGATCCGTCGATATCACCTATCGCGGCTTTCCGGAGACGGTGTACGCCCGCTGCGTCGTCGCGTCCTGCGGCGGGTTCCAGGCCAATCTGGAATGGATGCGCGAATTCTGGGGTGATGCGGTCGATAATTTCGTCATCCGCGGCACGCCCTATAACCGCGGCCGGGTGTTGAAAAACCTGCTGGATCAGGGCGTCGCCGCGATTGGCGATCCGACGCAGTGCCATGCGGTGGCGCTCGACGCGCGGGCGCCGAAATTCGATGGCGGGATCACCACCCGCCTCGACAGCGTGCCCTATAGCGTCGTGGTCAATAAGCATGGCGACCGCTTCTATGACGAAGGTGAGGATGTCTGGCCCAAGCGCTATGCCATCTGGGGCCGCCTGATCGCGCAGCAGCCGGATCAGATCGCTTATTCGATCTGCGACTCCAAGGCCTTCCCGCTGTTCATGCCCTCGGTCTATCCGGCGATCAAAGCCGACTCGGTGGGTGAGCTGGCGCTGAAGATGAAGCTGGACCCGGCCAAGGTCATCGCCACCGTGGACGCCTATAACGCCGCCGTGGTGCCGGGACAGAGCTTCGACAACCTCAAGCTCGACGGCAACCGGACCGAGGGCCTGACGCCCAACAAGACCAACTGGGCCCGCACGGTGGATAAAGGGCCGTTCTACGGCTACCCGCTGCGGCCTGGCATCACCTTCACGTATCTAAGCGTCAAGGTGAACGACAAGGCCCAGGTCCTGATGGAAAACGGCCAACCCGCCGGCAATCTTTTCGCGTCGGGCGAAATCATGTCCGGCAACATCCTCGGCAAGGGCTACCTCGCCGGGTTCGGTATGACCATCGGCACGGTCTTTGGCCGCATCGCCGGGCAGGAGGCAGCGCGCCGTGCAAGAAACTGAAGCCGTCCTCAATGCCCGCCGGGAGATGGAGATCTGCAATGCCTGCCGGTATTGCGAGGGTTTCTGCGCCGTTTTCCCGGCCGTGGAACTGCGCCGGGAGTTCACCGCCGGCGATCTGAGCTATCTGGCCAATCTCTGCCATGGCTGCCGCGGCTGCTACTACGCCTGCCAATACGCGCCGCCGCATGAATGGGGCATCAACGTGCCCCGCACGCTGGCGGAGGTGCGGGCGGAATCCTATTCCGAATACGCCTGGCCGCAGCCTTTGGCCAAAGCCTTCGAACGCAATGGCGTCGTAGTGTCGTTGGTCGTGGCGCTGTCGATCGCGTTCATGCTGGTGATCGCGATGGCGATCTCCGCCCCCGGGCAGTTCTTCGTGGCCAAAAAGATGGAGGCGGATGCCTTCTATGCCGTGATCCCGCTTTGGGCGATGCAGATCGTGGGCATGGGGACCTTCGGCTTCTCGCTCTATGCCATGGGGCGCGGGGCGGTGAATTTCTGGAAGGATGCCGGCGCGAAGCAGCGCATCACCATCAGCGCCATCTTCATCGCGGCCTGGGACGCGGTGACGCTGAAGAATCTCGGCGGCGGCGGCGATGGCTGCAACAACAACTCCGAGGCCTTCTCGATGCGCCGGCGCTATCTGCATCACGCGATGGCCGGCGGCTTCATGCTGTGCTTCGCCGCCACGAGTGTTGGCTTCATCTATCACACGTTCCTGGGCTGGGCCGCGCCATACGATTTCATCAGCGTCCCGGTTCTACTTGGGACCGTCGGCGGTATACTTCTGACGATCGGCACCGTGGGTCTGTTCGCCATGAAACTGGTGGAGGATCCGATGCCGGTGGTGCGGCGTTTGCTGGGTGGCGATGTCGCTATGCTGTTGTTATTGGCCATGTCCGCGCTGACGGGGCTGTTCCTGTTGGCGGTGCGTACGACCGGTGCGATGGGCATTGCCATGGCGATCCATCTGGGCTTCATTCTGGCGCTGTTCCTGGTGCTGCCATACTCGAAAATGGTGCATGGCGTGTACCGGTCCGCGGCGCTGCTGCGCCGGGCTGTCGAGCGTGACATGAAGCCGTTGGGTGGGGAATAAACGGCAACTCCTGCGTGCTGTCAGACGATCGCGTTGCGACCTTGGGTTGAATTCATTGTGAGGCAATCGCCTAACCGCCTGTGGCCCCGGGGCCACAGGCGGTCTTTGGTGCATACAGGGTTGTGCTAAGCAGAATCCGCGTGTAAACCGTGATGGTAGCGTCTCCTTCCGGGGTGGGTGGGTACGCGGAGACGGTTAAAATAATCGATTTATTCTTAATAAATAGACATTCATGCCGTTAGGAGGGTGGGTAGAAAAGCATGGTCAAATTTTTCCAGGCGATCCTGAGCACGCCCCTGATGCGGGCCGCTCTGCGGCATGTGGGCCCCCTGGCGCGCTGCCGCCGCGGCGTCGCGGCGCTTGAATTTGCCATCATCTCCCTCCCGCTGATAACGCTTCTGTTCGGAATCATCTCAGTCAATTCAATCTTCTATGTGATGTCCTCCATGCAGTCGAACGCGATGTACGCGGTCAGCATGGTCGCGCAGGGCACGATCACGCAGAATAATTCCGGCACAATCACCGCGGTCAATAACGCGACAAGCGGTGTCGCCTGCTCGCCGCTGCCAGCGAGCACCAAAGTGGAATACTACGCCTGCAATGGGCTGCCGAGCTGGGCGACATACACCGTCTCAACCACTGAAACATGTGCCACGCCGAGCTTCACCGTGACAATCTCGGTCACCGCGACTGCCGCCGCCATGGCTGACGTGCTGCGATTCTTCACCGGGAAAACCCTGGTGGCATCGGCAACCGCCATGAAACAAGGTAGTTGCCCATGAGGTGGCATTATGTTATGCCGCAAGGGCTTCAGCGTTGTGACTCCCCGTTGGCTTTGGGGAAGGCCGAGTCGCTACGTGGCTTGTTGATAACCGACTTATTTACCACAGATTGCTCGTTCTCCGAGGGGACACCGCGATGACCATCTTCTCCGGCCAAGGCCGCCCACGGCCCTCATCTGCCAAACGGTTCCCGCTTCTGCGTGATCGGCGGGCCGGCACGGCATTGCTGGTCGCGATGATGTTCCCGGTGTTCTTCGGCATCGCGGTGCTCGGCGCCGATGTGGGCCGACTTTACTACATGAAGCTGAAGGTCAATCAGGCAACCCAATCGGCCGCGCTCGCGGCGGGTTTCAAGCTGACCGACTATTATACCACGACCAACCAGACCTCGACGGGCACGCCGGCGTCAGTGAGCACCGCTGCGGTCAGCATCGCGGCCTCTAACACGCCAGCCGGCGCGTTTGGCAATGTGGTGACCGCGGCCAATGTTCAGGTCGGGAGCTGGAATAACAGCACCAACACCTACGCCGCCCTGAGCGGGACCGGCCCCTTCGCGCCGAATGCTGTGAAAATCACCGGGCTGGCGACGGCCGCCAATGGCAATGCGATCACGACCTTCTTCGGCTCGCTGCTGGGCAAGGCGTCGATCGATGTCAGCTCGACGTCGATTGCCACTTTTGGTACACCGAAGCCGTTCAACGTGATCGTGGTCAATGACTTGTCGTCATCCTTCTCCTCCAATCTGGGGAATCAGCAGGCGGCGGACGTATCGATCCTGAACTGCGTGGCCTATGGCAACACCTCTGGTCAGTTTGGGATGGTCCGCTTCAACGGCGATGCGGCTGAGATCCAGACCCTGACCAACGCCTCGCTGAACAAGGCTGCTATCACGACCACGATCAACGCGACCCAGAATTGCTCGACCACCGGCACCTGCTCTGGCTCCAATGTGGCGGCGGGCATTTATCTGGCCACCAAGCGGTATGAGGCCTATTTCAAGAACGTGTCCATCGGCTCGCTGTCCAATGATGAAACCACCTGGACGACGCACGCGCCGACCACGACTGTGAACAACATCGTGGTCATCACGGATGGCCAGCCGAACGCCGCCAGCTTCACCTACAGGCTGCAGGATGGTGTCACCACGAACGGGACCAGCGCGCTTTGCACCACGTCCTGCACCAGCGCCCAGTTGAACAGTGCGGCCGTTTACCAGGCCAGGACGATTGCCCAGAACCTCGGCATCCAGGTTTCGACGATTTACTACACCGAAGCGGGTGCGAACGTCACGGCCGACTCGGCCTTCCTGCAGAGCCTGATCACGCCGCTGGGCAAGTTCATGTCGACCCCGACGTCGGGCTCGATCGCGACCTATGCTGGTGGCGTCTGCACGCTGATGGGTTCCAAGCTGGTGATGTAATCGGCTTGATCAATATCGCTTCAAAGACGGCGCGGCCCGAGAGGACCGCGCCGTTTTCGCGTCTGGCCCTTGGTCCAAAACGCTCTACCGCAACGGTGCCGCAAGCGGTAGAAAGCCCCATCAACCCGATTGGTGCCGCCCATGCCCGATAGCCTGACCCAGCCCGCCGCACCCCTGTGGGGTGACCTTGAGATCGTTGAGATGGTGCGCAAGTTCGCGCAGGACCGCCTCGCCCCGCATGCCGCCGCCCGCGAAAAGGCCGCCCGCATCGAGCCCGAGATCGTGCGCGAACTGGGGGAACTCGGCATCCTCGGCGCCACCACCTCGGCCGATTGGGATGGGAGTGACATTGACCCCGTCACCTATGCCATGCTGCTGGAGGAAATCGCCGCCGGCGACGGGTCCGTGTCCACCCTGGTCTCGGTCCACAACTCCCCCACCTGTATCGTCGTCGGTAATTACGGCAGCAACGCCCAGAAAGACCGCTGGCTGCGCAAGCTCGCGACCGGGGCGCATGTGGGTTCCTTCGGCCTCACGGAGCCACAGGCGGGATCGGATGCCTCCAACCTGCGCACCCGCGCGGTGAAGAAGGGTGATCGCTACATCGTCAACGGCGCCAAGCAGTTCATCAGCAACGCCGCCCATCCCGGCAGCCTGGTGTTCTTCGCGGTCACCGATCCCGCCGCCGGCAAGCGCGGCCTGTCCGCCTTCATCGTCGATAAATCCACCCCGGGCTTCGCGATCGACCGGTTGGAAGAAAAGCTCGGCCAAAAGGCGTCCGACACTGCCGCCCTGAGTTTCACCGACATGGAAGTGCCGGAAGACCAGCGCATTGGCGCGGAAGGGGAGGGCTATAAGATCGCCCTGTCCACGCTGGAAAGCGGGCGTATCGGGATCGCCGCGCAGGCGGTCGGCATGGCGCGTGCCGCGCTTGACTACGCGATCGCCTACGCCAAAGAACGCAAGGCGTTCGGCGGCAATATTATCGACTTCCAGGCGGTCGGGTTCCGCCTCGCCGACGCCAAGACCAAACTGGAAGCCGCGCGGCAACTGACACTGCACGCGGCCCGGCTCAAGGCCTCCGGCAGCCCGGCGCTGGAAGCGGCCTGCATGGCCAAGCTCTTCGCCTCCGAAGTGGCGGAGGCGATCTGCACCGCCTCCATCCAGACCCTCGGCGGCTATGGCTTCCTGGCGGATTACCCGGTGGAGCGCATCTATCGTGACGTTCGCGTCTGCCAGATCTACGAAGGCACGTCGGACGTGCAGAAGCTGATCCTGCAGCGGATGCTCTGATTTGCCCTTCGCGCCTTACGCCGCTCTTGCCGCCGATTTGCTCGCGGCTTTGGGGCCGGAGGGGACCGACGGCTCCCACGATCTCACCCATATCCAGCGGGTCTGGCACAATGCGGCGGCGATCGCGCGGACGGAGCCGGGCGCGGATACCGAGCTGTTGCTGGCGGCCGTGATCCTGCATGACTGCGTGGCGGTGGAGAAGAATTCGCCGTTGCGGTCACAGGCTTCCCGCCTGTCAGCGGAGCGGGCGCGCGGGTTGATCGCCCCGTTCGGATGGGCGGCTGAACGGGTGGACAATCTGGCGCATGCGATCGCCACACATAGTTTCTCCGCCGGCCTGACACCGGAGACACTGGAGGCGCGCATCCTCCAGGACGCCGATCGGCTGGATGCCATCGGCGCCATCGGCATCGCCCGCTGCTTCTATATCGGCGGGCGCCTGCAATCGGGGCTTTACAGCGCCGAGGACCCCGCTGCGGAGACCCGGGTACTGGACGACAAGCGATACGCGCTGGATCACTTCAAGGCCAAGCTGTTCCACGTGGCCGACGGGTTTTTAACCCCCACCGGGCAGGCGATGGCGGCGGAGCGCAGCCGGTTCATGCGCGTTTTCGTGGATACGATGCTCGCGGAGATTTCCGGCTGACCGATCAGAAATCGGCGCTTCGTCAACGGTTTGTTAACTAATTGCTGCGCAATCTGATGCCTCTGACCAGGAGGCTGATAGCCATGCGATCGATGTTGATGATGATCTGTTCGATGCTGACGGTGACGCCGGCCTTGGCCTGGCGGTCCGATCACCCGCCCGGCCCGGGCTTTGGCATGCACGGTTACGGGGTGCCACCGCTGGTCTTCGGGGTCATGCCGCCGGTGACCGTTGTCCCCGCGCCACCGATGGTTCAGGCCGGACCCCGCTACGTCTGCGACAATCCCAAGGGCCAGTATCCGCAACTGCGCACCTGCCGCCATCCCTGGCGCACGGCGCCCGCCCATGCGGATATGCATCAGGCGAGGTAGCCGAACCGCCCAACCCGCGCGATAGTGCGGCCATGAGCTTCCGATCCCTCTACCGGCATGGTTTCGCCCGGGTGGCCGCCTGCACCACCCGCACCGCCCTCGCGGACCCGGCGGCGAACGCACGGACCATCATCCGCATGGCGGCGGACTGTGATCGCCAGTCCGTGGCCCTCGCGGTGTTCCCCGAGCTCTGCGTGTCCGGCTACTCCATCGGCGACCTGTTGCAGCAGCAGGCGATGCTGGACGCGGTGGAGGCCGCGATCACCGCCATCGCCGATGCTTCCGCCAATCTGATGCCGCTGTTGCTGATCGGGGCCCCGCTCCGCCACCAGGGCGCGCTCTATAATTGCGCGCTGGCGATCCATCGCGGCCGCATCCTGGGCGTGGTGCCGAAAATCCATTTGCCCAACTATCGGGAGTTCTACGAGCAGCGCCACTTCGTCAGCGGCGATGGCCATGAAGGCGGGGCGATCGCGGTCGCCGGACGCCTTGTGCCCTTCGGCACCGATCTGCTGTTCGCGGCCGAGGACCTTCCCGGCTTCGTCGTTCATACGGAGATTTGTGAGGACGTCTGGGTCCCCGCCCCCCCCAGCAGCGACGCCGCTTTGGCTGGCGCGACCATCCTCGCCAACCTGTCGGCCAGCAATATCACCATCGGCAAGGCGGAAACCCGCAAGCTGCTATGCCGATCGCAATCGGCGCGGTGTCTGGCGGTGTATGTGTATGCGGCGGCGGGGGCAGGGGAGTCGACCACCGATCTGGCCTGGGACGGCCAGGCCTCGGTGTTCGAAAACGGTGCCACGCTGGCGGAAACAGAACGCTTTCCGGCCGAAGACCAGGCCGCGATTGCCGACATCGACCTCGACCTGTTGCGGCAGGAGCGGTTGCAGATGGGGTCGTTCGACACCAACCGCCGCCGGCACGCGCGATCGTACCGCACCATCGGTTTCACCCTGGCAGCCCCCGCGGGCGATGTCGGATTCCGCCGCCAGTTCGAACGCTTCCCCTTCGTCCCGGCCGACACCGCGCGGCTGGAGCAGGATTGTTACGAGGCCTATAATATCCAGGTCTCCGGCCTGATGCAGCGCCTGCGCGCGGCAGGCCTGAAAAAGGTGGTGATCGGCATTTCCGGCGGGTTGGACTCGACCCAGGCGCTGATCGTCTGCGCCCAGGCGTTTGACCAGCTCGGCCTGCCACGCAGCAATATCCTGGCCTATACGATGCCCGGTTTCGCCACGTCCGATTACACCAAGGGCAATGCCTGGGATCTGATGCGGGCCTTGGGCGTCACGGCGGCGGAGCTGGATATCCGCCCGGCGGCGATCCAGATGCTCGGCGATATCGGGCATCCCTACGCCGATGGCACCTCCCAATACGACATCACGTTTGAGAACGTGCAGGCCGGGCTGCGCACCGACTACCTGTTCCGCCTCGCTAACCACAACAACGGCATCGTCATCGGCACAGGCGACCTGTCGGAGCTGGCACTCGGCTGGTGCACCTATGGCGTGGGCGACCAGATGGCGCATTACAACGTCAATGCCGGCGTGCCCAAGACCCTGATCCAGCATCTGATCCGCTGGATCATCGGCTCCCGACGTTTCCCCGATGCCGTCTGCGCCACGCTGGATGCGATCGTGTCGACGGAAATCTCCCCCGAGCTCATCCCCGCCGGCGCCGGCGAGCAACCTCAAAGCACCGAGGCCCAGATCGGCCCCTACGCATTGCAGGACTTCACCCTGTTCTACATCCTGCGCTACGGCTTCCCGCCGTCGAAGGTCGCCTTCATGGCGCTGCATACGTGGGAGGATGCCACGCGCGGCGCCTGGCCGCCGCATTTCCCGCCCGAGCGGCGCAAAGAATACGACCTGCCGGTGATCCGGCATTGGATGCAGGTCTTCCTGCGGCGGTTCTTCGCCTTCAGCCAGTTCAAGCGCAGCGCCATGCCGAATGGGCCGAAGGTGTCCGCGGGTGGGTCGTTGTCCCCGCGCGGGGACTGGCGCGCGCCCTCGGACGGCAACGCCGCGGTGTGGCTGGCGGAGTTGGAGCGCAACGTGCCGGAGGCGCTGTGATCGAGCATATCCCGCTGCTGGTCGGGGCGGGTCTGCTGGCGGGGGCGATGAACGCGATCGCGGGCGGGGGATCCTTCGTGACCTTCCCGGCCATGGTGTTTGCTGGATTGCCGCCGGTGATCGCCAATGCCACCAGCACGGTGGCGCTGCTGCCGGGCACGCTCGCCAGTTCCTGGGCCTATCGCAAGGGGCTGCGCGGGATCGGGGTGCTGCCGCTGCGGGTGATGATGCCGATCACCTTGGTTGGCGGCCTTGTGGGCGGGTTGCTGTTGCTATGGACTCCCGGCCGATTGTTCGACGCGGTCGTGCCCTGGCTGCTGCTGCTGGCGACGCTGGTCTTCGCGGGCGGGCGGGAGCTGGTGCAGGCGGTCAGCGGCAAGCTGGATATCGGCGCGGTCCCGGCCATGCTGGTGCAGTTTCTGATCGCGGTTTACGGCGGCTATTTCGGCGGCGCCGTGGGGCTGATGATGCTCGCGGCCTGGAGCCTGTTTGAAGCGGCCGACTTCAAATCCATGGCGCCGACACGCACGGTCATGGTCAGCCTCGCCAATGCCATGGCGGCCATTTGCTTCGTGCTGGCGGGCGCGGTGCGCTGGCCGGAGATGCTGGCGATGATGGGTGCGGCGGTGGTGGGCGGTTATGCCGGTGCCCGGCTGGCCGTTTATGTGCCGGCACGGGTCATTCGAATCCTGGTTCTGATTCTCAGCGTCAGTGTCACGGCCCATTTTTTCCTGCGCCAGTAGCAGGCGGCGAAAGCCCCGCTTTGGGCCGGGAGACATCTGTCCCCAATTCTCCGCGCTGATGGAAAATTCCCACTGTGGTTTCCGTGGAATGGTAGGATTTTTCTTTTTTCCAGCAGAGTATTGCGCTTCGTAGAAAAATATCCTTCTAAAGGGTGGGTTCGCGGCCCATTTCGGCGCCGCGACGCAATTAGGCCCGCCGCGTATGATCCCCTCCACCCTGTCGGCACCAGCCTTCGAACACGGTTCGGTATGGCTCGTTGGCGCCGGCCCCGGCGATCCCGGGCTGCTGACGCTGCACGCCGCGCATGCGCTGAGCCAGGCCGACATCGTGCTGCACGATGCCCTGGTGTCGGAGGAAATTCTTTCCCTCGCGCCCCAGGCGATCCTGGAACCCGCCGGCAAGCGCGCGGGCGGTAAGCGCACCCCGCAGCTGCGCATCAACCAGCGCCTGATCCAGCTCGCGCGGCAGGGCCTGCGGGTGCTGCGCCTGAAGGGCGGCGATCCGCTGGTGTTCGGCCGTGGCGGGGAGGAAGCTCTGGCCCTGGCCGCCGCCGGCATCCCCTTCCGCATCGTGCCGGGGATCAGCGCCGGGGTGGGCGGCACCGCCGCCGCCGGGATTCCCGTCACCCATCGCGGCCTCGCCCGCTCGGTCGCCTTCGCCACCGGGCATGATTCCAGCGGCGAACTCTCCGACATCGACTGGGCCGCGCTCGGCCGCGGCGCCGAGGTACTCGTGCTTTACATGGCCGGCCGCCAGATCGGCGCCATCGCGGACCGCCTGATGGCGGCCGGGCGTGATGGCGAGGAGCCGGTCGCCCTGATCGCCGATGCCAGCACCGAACGCCAGACAGTGCTCACGACCACCCTGCGCGACGCCGCTGCGTCCATAACGCCGTCCCATGCGCCGCTGTTG
>CAIUPC010000542.1 GCA_903900905.1 uncultured Acetobacteraceae bacterium | reverse complement strand
TGGTCCTCGCCGCCTGGCTGGCACACCGGTCCGGGTCTGCTATGACGTAATGAAACCATCGCGGATCGGAGTGAGCGACATGACCCAACCACAAGACTGGCTCGGCCTGGCCGGCAAGCTCTGCGTTGTCACTGGTGCCGGCGGGGGTATCGGCCGCGCGGTGGCGCTGAACATGGCCAAGGTGGGCGCGCGGCTGGTGCTGCTGGACCGCGATCCCGCGACCTGCGGCGAAACCCAGGCGGCGTTGCGTGCCATCGGCACCGAGGCGCCCTGCATCGCCTGCGACGTTTCTGACACGGAAAGCGTGACAGCGGCGGCCGCGCGGTCGCTCGCGCTGGCGGGCCCCGCCGATATCCTGGTGAACAATGCCGGGTTGTTGCGCCCGGGGCCGCTCGCGACTTTGCCGTTGGAGGAGTGGAATCGGCTGCTGGCGGTGAATGTGACGGGGTATTTCCTCTGCGCCCAGGCCTTCGGGCAGCAGATGCTGGAGCGCAAGTCGGGCGCGCTGGTGCATATCGCGTCCATCGCCTCCCGCTTTCCGCAGGGGTTCAGCGGCGCTTACAGCGTCAGCAAGGCCGGTGTGGTGATGCTGTCACAGCAGCTGGCGTTGGAGTGGGGCCCGTCGGGCATTCGCAGCAATGTCGTCAGCCCCGGCCTGGTGCGCACACCGATGAGCGAGGCGTTTTATCAGGCGCCGGGCGTGGCCGAGAAGCGGGCGGCGATCGTGCCCCTGGGCCGGGTGGCGGTGCCGGAGGATATCGCGGATGTCGTGACCTACCTCGCCAGTGAGCGGGCGGGTTATGTGACCGGTGAGGATATCTGCACCGATGGCGGTTTTGGCCGGGTGCTTATGAGCCTGGTGCCGCGCCCGGGCTTTGAGAAGTAGGGCATTCCGGCGCGGCCCTGTCAGGCGCCGCGCCGGGATGGTGTTTACTTCACGGCCGAGTACGGGGTCGGGCCAAGGATGAAGTTCTTCACATTGGCAACGATCGGGCCGTCTTCCTCGGTCTTCGCGCGCGCCGAGATCCATTCCGGGTCAGCCTGGAAGGCGTTCCACTTCGTTTCTCTGTCCGCGAGCGAGTCCCACTGCAGCATGTAGTACAGGGTCATGTTGGATTCACCGATCACGGTGGTCCAGAAGCCGGCCTGCTTGATGCCGTGCTTTTCCCAGATCTTCAGCGTGATGGTGCTGAAGCGGTTGTTCAACGCGGGCAGACGGCCCGGGACGCATTCGTAGATACGCAGTTCGTACAGCATGATGGATCCTCCCGTTGTGCTGGGATGGGCAGTGTGCTGCGGCTGGCGGTTCGGGGCAAGTCAGCGGGTGCGCGCCTGCATTTGGCGCATCGGACCGCAACCCGTCATCTTCGGCGCAACTACACCGGCATCCCCGGCGCGATAACACCGTCATCCCCGGGCTTGTCCCGGGGACCAATCGCGGCACTGGCGGAAACCTTGGTCCCCGGGACAAGCCCGGGGATGACGGTGGTTTTGCGCCGAGGCGCTCTACGCCAAACGCCCGGTGCAAGACCGTGCAGCGCGGTTAGCGCGCCGCGCCCAAAGCCCAGGCCAGCACGCCTTTTTGCGCGTGCAGGCGGTTTTCCGCCTCGTCGAAAACCACCGATTGCGGGCCGTCGATCACCTCCGCGGTGACCTCTTCGCCGCGATGCGCCGGCAGGCAGTGCATGAAGATCGCATCCGCCGCCGCCTGGGCCATCAATTCGCTGGTGACGCGGTACGGCGCCAGCAAATTATGGCGGCTGGTGTTGGGGTCGTCGGACATCGACACCCATGTGTCGGTGACCACGCAGCGTGCCCCGGCAACCGCGACGGCGGGATCGTCGGTCAACTGGATGTCGCCGCCCTGGGCGCGGGCCCATTCGATCAGTTCGGCGGGCGGGCGCAGGCTGGCGGGCGTGGCCAGACGCAGGGTGAAACCAAATCGCACCGCGGCCTCAATCCAGCTGCGCGCGACATTGTTGCCATCGCCGCACCAGGCCACGACCTGTCCGGTGATCGGGCCGCGATGCTCTTCGAACGTCATGACATCGGCCATGAGCTGGCAGGGGTGCGACGCTTCCGTCAGGCCGTTGATGACCGGCACGGTCGCGAATTCCGCCAGTTCCTGCAGCTTGGACGCGCTGTCGGTGCGCAGCATGATCGCATCGACATAGCGTGACAGCACGCGCGCCGTGTCGGCCGCGGTCTCACCACGCCCCAACTGCATGTCCTTACCCGTCAGCGTGATCACATCACCGCCGAGCTGGCGCATGCCGACCTCGAAGGAGACGCGGGTGCGGGTCGAGGGTTTCTCGAAGATCAGCGCCAGCGTCTTGCCTGCCAGCGGGCGCGACGTCACGCCCCCGGCACGCTTAAAGCCCGACGCGATGTCGAGCATGCGCCGAAGGGTGGCGGTGTCGAAATCCCGCAGGTCGAGGAAGTGCCGCGGTCCGGCCACCCCTTCGGGTGACCGGCTGTCCGGTGTCGAGACCGGGCGGAGCGACGAGCTCACTGCGGGGCCTTTGCCGCCTCGACCGCCGCGGCGACCTTGGTGGCGGCGCGGCGCAGCATGGCGACGCCTTCATCGATGTCGGAATCCGTCACCACCAGCGGCGGTGCCAGACGCAGAACGTTATCACCGGCGGTGATGGCCATCAGGCCTTCTGCCACGCAGGCCGCCTGCATTTGGCCCTGCGGCACGACGCATTTCAGGCCCTGCAACAGGCCCATGCCGCGGGCATCCACGAACACCGTCGGGAATTCCTTGGCAATGGCATCGGTCGCGGCGCGCAGCTTGCGGCCCTTGCGTTCCACGTCCTCGATAAAGCCGGGGGCGAGGATCACGTCCAGCACGGCGTTGCCGGCCGTGCAGGCGAGCGGGTTGCCGCCATAGGTCGTGCCATGCGTGCCGGGGACCAGCGCCTTGGCGAATTGCTCTTTCGCCAGCACGGCGCCCAGCGGGAAGCCGCCGCCGATGCCCTTCGCCGACGACATGATATCCGGCGTGATGCCGGCCCATTCATGCGCGAACAGCTTGCCGGTACGGCCCATGCCGGACTGGACTTCGTCCATGCCCAGGATCAGGCCGTACTCGTCGCACACCGCGCGCAGATCGCGCAGGAACTGCATATCGGCCGGGCGCACGCCGCCCTCACCCTGGATGGGCTCAACGATGATGCCGCAGGTGTTGGGGCCGATGGCGTCGCGCACCGCGTTCATGTTGTTGAACGGGACATGATCGAAACCTTCGACCACCGGGCCAAAGCCGTGCAGGTAATGCGGGTTGCCGGTCGCGGCGAGCGTCGCCAGCGTGCGGCCATGGAACGCACCTTCGAAGCAGATGATGCGGTAGCGTTCTTCCTTGCCGGAATCGAACATCGCCCGGCGCATCATCTTGATCATGCCCTCGTTCGCTTCGGCGCCCGAGTTGCAGAAGAAAACGCTGTCAGCGAAGGAGTTGTCGACCAGCCGCTGCGCCAGCGTTTCCGCCTGCGGAATGCGATACAGGTTCGAGACGTGCATCACCTTGGCGGCCTGCGCGGCGATAGCCTGCGCCAGATGCGGGTTGCCATGCCCGATGGAGGCCGTCGCGATGCCCGACCCGAAATCGAGGAATCGTCGCCCATCCACCGTCCACAACCAGGCGCCTTCCCCCCGCTCAAAGGCGAGGTCGGCTCGGGCGTAGTTCGGCAGCAGCGCGGATATCATCTGGGGTATAACCCTTGTCATTGTTTCCCAACGGATCACCCGCCCGCGACCCTTTCGGGGCAGGTCCAGTGGAAGCGGGGATCATCGGTCAGACACGCGGGCGGAGTCAAATAGAGGTTTCAAGGACGCGGCCGAGGAGGCGGGTCATGATCGCCCCTTCCGCTGACAAGCCCCGACCGCCTATAAGCACAGCCCCGTACAATCCCCCTCGGAAAGTCCCACACAGTGCCAGGTTTCCTCGGTTTCGGACGGCGCGCGCGGCAGGAGCGGATCGGTTTCGGCCTCTATACCGCCGCTGTCGGTGCCGCGCGCGACCCTTTCCTGTTTACGGAACTGGCCGCGCCCGACACGCTGGACGGCCGGTTTGACATCGTCGGTCTCTATGTTTTCCTGACGATCCAGCGCCTGAAGCGGGAGCCCGAACCGGGGCCGGCTTTGGCACAGGCCGTCTTCGATGCGATGTTCAGTGATATGGACGTCAATCTGCGGGAGATGGGGGTTGGCGATATGGTCGTCGGCCGCCGCGTCCGTGCGATGTGGGAAGCCTTCCATGGCCGCGCCCAGGCCTATGCGGACCCGATGGAAGCCGGTGACATGGGGCAGCTGGAAGCGGCTCTCGCCCGCAACATCTGGCGCGGGGCGCCGCCGCCCAATCCCGATGCGCCGGCCGCGCTGCGGCGGCTGGTGCTGGCGCAGGAGGCATTTCTGAACACCCAAACCCTGCGGGAACTGGGCGCCGGCGCCATCCGTTTCCTGCCCGCACAGGAGGCGGCGCGATGACCAATGAACTGCACCGGCCCGTCCTCGTCGGCCAGATCCATGCCGATGGCTCCGACTACGTGGTCGAGGCCACGGCGGCCGAATGTGCCGCCTTGACCGAACGCATGATGATCCCAGGCGTCCTGGCGCTGCGGTGCAGCTTCCATCTGGTGCGCGAAAGCGGTTCCACCATCCGCGGCCGCGGCACCCTGACCGCGCGCGTGGTGCAGACCTGCGTGGTCTCACTGGAAGAGTTCGAGGCGGCGGTGGAAGAGCGTTTCAGTGTCCGCTTTGTCCCGGCCGGGAGAGAGACCGACGACCTCGATCCGGATGCGGACGATGAAATCCCGTTCGAGGATGGGGTCCTCGACCTCGGTGAAGCGGCGGCGGAGCAACTGGCCCTTGCCCTCGATCCCTACCCGCGCATGCCCGGGGCTGATCTGCCGGAGATTGACGTCGAGGAGGATATCAATCCGTTCGCGGCGCTACGGAAGTTGCAGCGGCCCAATTGATATTGGGGCTTAGACCAACCCGCTTTTTGATGGACCTACTGGCCATCGTTACCCGTCATGCCGACGCAGGTCGGTATGACGGAGGTGGACTGGCGCCGGTGCGTCAATGTCAACGCGGATTGCTATTATACCAGCCGCCCCTGATGTTAACCCATGGTGTCTCCCCCTCCCCTTGAGGGAGGGGGAGAGTCAATTTCAACGGCGTCTCGTATTACACCGCGATCAGGCCGATGAGATCCTCCTCCAGGATCGCGCAGGTCAGCTTTTCGCCCAGTCCGGCGCCGGTATCGATCGCGATGCGGTTCTTGCCGATGGTGACGCTGGGGGTGGACGAATGGCCGTGCACCACGATGCAGCCGAAATCGTCTTCCGACCATAAAAACGGCTGGCGCATGCTCGTCAGATCGTCGGCGGTCTGCTCCGCCAGTGCCACGCCGGGGCGGATGCCGGCATGGGCGAAGAAATACGAACCCTCCTGATGCGACAGGGCCAGCCCCCGCAGGAACGCGACATGGGTCGCGGGGAGGGCGGTTTCCCATTCCTCCCGCGGCAGGTCGGGGGACAGGCCCCAGCTTGCCAATGCCTCCCGCCCGCCCGCCCAGAGCCAGTCGGTGGCGGCGGCGCGATCGCCATGCATCGCCTCGGTTAGCATGCGTTCGTGATCGCCCATGAGATTGACGGCCTTGACGCCGGGCAGGGTGGGACCGTCCGCCAGCAAGGCAATGACGCCGGCGCTGTCCGGCCCCTGGTCGATGTAATCGCCCAGATGAACCAGCACCGCCGCGTCCACCGGCCGCTTCGCCAGGTCCGTCAGCACCGCCGCATGCAGGCGCCGTAGCTTGTCCACCTGCCCATGCACGTCGCCGATTGCGTAGACGCGCCGCCCGCGCGGCACCCAGCCGGGCGCTTGCATGAAGCGCAGCGACTCCGCCGTGTCCGCGACCACGCGCGGGCCGGTCCAGGTCGGGATCGCGGTGGCGTCCAGAGCCGCGCGCCGCTGCGTCCCGCCTTTGCGGATCGGGCGCCTCATCGCGCCGCGCCCCTGTTTCTCTTTTCGCCGAGCCTGCTAGGCTGTGCCGGCAACACGAACCGGAGGAAACCGTTGGCCAAAATCACATTCCCCGTCGAAGCGACTCATATCATGATGTTCGCGCGCTCTATCGGCGATACCAACCCCGTCTACCACGATGCGGAGGCGGCGAAGAAATCCGAGGCTGGTGGCATCATCGCGCCCCCCAGCTTCGCCCAGGCGGTCGCACAGTTCGACCCCGAATACCACCTGCGTCCGAAGCCTGGCCAGAAGTGGTTCGGCTCCGCCAAAGGTCCGTCGGGGATCGAAGGCAAGCCGGCCTCGTCCGGCGGCCTGCATGCGGAGCAGCACTACGAATATATCCGCCCGCTGCGTCCGGGCGACGTGCTGACCGCCGAAACGAACCCGGGCAAGGTCTGGGAACGCGAAAGCAAGCGCGCCGGCAAGCTGACCTTCCGCGAGCGGGTGACCGAATACCGCGACCAGAACGGTGAGCTGGTGATGATCGCGCGCGGCGTCGGCGTGACGACCGAGCGTCCCGTGGACCAGGGCTAAGGAGGAGAACGAGCCATGGCACTGAAAGCATCCGCCCTTAAGGTGGGCGACACCCACAGCGAATGCGTGGTGGAGAATCTCTCCCGCACGCAGATCGTTCAGTATGCGGGCGTATCGGGTGACTACAACCCGCTGCACACCGACGAAGTCTACACCACCCAGGTCGCAGGCTACCCGAGCGTTTTCGCGCACGGCATGCTGACGATGGGCCTGACCAGCAAGATGCTGACGAACTACGTGGGCGACGGCCGCCTGACGAAGTTCGGCGTCCGCTTCACCAACCAGGTGTGGCCGGGCGACACGCTGCAATCGATCGCGACGGTCGAGGCGATCCGCGAGGAAGGCGGCCAGCATCTGGTTGATCTGAAGCTGTCGACGGTGAACCAGGATGGCAAGGAAGTCGTGTCCGGTTCGGCGACGGCGCGGATCGACGCGTAAATTCGGCGACCTCCCCTTGCTGCTTGGGCAGCAAGGGGAGGCATGCATCTTGTAGCGGCGAGGCTGTTCCATGGCTGAGCAATTTTGTGTGGCAGCTCTCCGGCATCTGGATACGGCCGAGCTTCTGGAACGGGAAGGCAAGCTGGACGATGCCGGATATCATTATGGTTTAGCAGGCGAGACTGCTGTGAAGCACGCAGTCGCGACCGCGTGTAGTTTTTTCCCGAGCGATCTACGAACGCATTTCAATCATCGAAGTAAACCACTCACAGAAGCAATTCTGGACTCACAGGCTGTCACTGTGGTGTTGGAGAATGGTCGTCTGGGAGGCGGCCTGGCCCGCGACCTGGAGTTGAGACAGTTCGCGTCGCGGTTTGATAAATGGCACATCAATATTCGCTACGCGGATACGGATTATCCGGTTAATGAGGCACTGGTGGCGGCTTGGAAGGCCGATGCGGTGGCCTTGCTGGCAGGGGTAGTATTGTAGCGTGACAGTCCGATACGATGATGCGCTGGCTAATCTGATCCGGGTCGCGCGATCCGATGGGATCGATCTTGCGTCAGACGACACCATAGTGCTCCGCGACGCGGCCGGCCGACTGGCGATAGCATTTCGTGCCAATCGGCGTGACGCAGAGTTTCAGACCACGCTGCGGAACGCATTGGGGCCGTACGCGCTATCACCGACGCCTGTCTTGTCTTCTCTCTTGTTTAACGCATTGAGCGAAGCCGGCCCGATCATCGTTACCATATTGGTCGATGGTGCATATCGGGATGTCCGTTTTCTCGACCGGCGAGTCGTGGGGGCAGATTGGATTTCGGACTTTGCTGCGCCTGCCCCGGGCCCGCCACGGCTGGTCTTTGGGTCTTTGAAGGGGGGCGTCGGCCGTTCCACGGCTTTGGCGGTTTTAGCGGCCGATTTGGCCGCCCATGGAAAGCGTGTATTATGTATCGACCTCGACCTGGAAGCGCCGGGCATCGGCAGTATGTTGCTGCGAGAGGCACCGGACGATCGTCGACCGAAATTTGGAGCGATCGACTATCTGGTGGAACACGGTCTCGGTGGTATCGCGGACGATGAACTTTACGACCACATTGGTGTAAGCCATTTTGGTCAAGGCGCTATTCACGTGCTGCCGGCGGTCGGGCGTGTGACCGATGAGAATCCCGCGAACATGAT
>CAIUPC010000541.1 GCA_903900905.1 uncultured Acetobacteraceae bacterium | reverse complement strand
GGCTGGGACAAGGTCATGGACCTTAACCTGAAAACGCCGTTTTTCCTGACCCAGGCACTGCACAGCGCCTTGAAGGTGAATGCCACCGCCGACCGCCCGTCCAAGGTGGTGGTGATCGCCTCGGTGGACGGGTTCTTCGTCAACCGGATCGACAATTTCTCCTATCACGCCAGCAAGGCCGGCGTGCTGCATCTGGCCAAGAAAATGGCCATGCATCTGATCGCCGACCACATTGTGGTGTCCGCCATCGCGCCCGGCCCGTTCCCGACTGACATGAACCGCATCGCCCGCGATACGCCGGACGTCTTTAACGCCCATGTGCCCGCCGGGCGGGTGGGGCGCCCCCGCGACATTGCCGGGGCCGCAGTGTACCTGGCCAGCCGCGCCGGGGATTACGTGGTGGGCACGGCGGTGACGGTGGATGGGGGTGTGTCCTGGGGGTATTGACCGGCGTGCCCGGCGCGATCCGGCGGGGCTAGCCACCGCCCCGCAGATCGTCAATCATACCCTCAACAATATCTCGCGGAGGGAACATCCCATGGGTCAAGTATCCGGCAAAGTCGCCTTCATCACCGGCGGTGCCGCCGGCATCGGCGCGGCCTGCGCCAAGGCCCTAGCCGCCGAGGGCGCGGCGGTGGCGATCAGCGATCTGAATGATGCGGCGGGAGAGGCCACCGTTGCCGCCATTAACGCGGCGGGCGGCCGGGCGATCTACCTGCATCAGGATGTCACCGATGATGCCGCTTGGCCGGGCGTGGTGGAGGCCGTTGTCGCCAAATTCGGCAAGCTCGACATCGCCGTTGCCAATGCCGGCATCGCCGTTTTCGGGCCGGCGCTCAGCATGTCCCTGGCCGATTTCCGCCGCCAGAACGCGGTCAACATCGACGGCGTGTTCCTGACGGCGAAATACTGCATCCCGGCGATGCGCAAAGCCGGTGGCGGTTCGTTGATCATGATGTCCTCGGTCGCCGGTCTGCGTGGCTCGGCGATGTTGGCCGGTTACTCGGCGTCCAAGGGCGCGGTGCGGCTGCTCGCCAAATCCATGGCCATGGAATGCGCCGGTGCGGGCGATAATATCCGTGTCAACTCGGTGCATCCCGGCATTATCGTCACCGATATCTGGCAAAAGGTGACCACGCCGGCGGGCGGCGGCCTGAACGCCCCGATGGACCCGCAGCAACTCGGCCTCGCCGTCCCGGTCGGCAAGCCGGCCGAACCGGTGGAAATCGCCAATGGCGTGCTGTTTCTGGCGTCCGATGCCTCGCGCTACATCACCGGCACCGAGTTGATCATCGACGGCGGCATGACCGCCGGCTCCGTCCGGCGGGCATAGGGCGATGGCCGGACCTCTCGACGGAATCCGCGTGGTCGAAATCGGCCAGGCGCTGGCCGGCCCGCTGGCCGGTGCCATCCTGGCCGATATGGGCGCTGATGTGATCAAGGTGGAAAAGCCGGATGGCGGCGACGACGCCCGGCTCTGGGGCCCTCCGTTCGTGGAGGGGGATTCGCTGTTCTTCCATGCGCAGAACCGCAACAAGCGGTCGGTTACGGTGGATATCAAATCCGCCGACGACATCGCCAGGTTGAAAGAGCTGGTGAAAACCGCGGATATCCTGATCCAGAACCTGCGTCCCGGCATTGTCGACGATGTCGGCATCGGGCCGGAGGCGCTGCTGGCGATCAATCCGCGGCTGATCTACTGCTCCATCTGGGCCTTCGGCTATACCGGCCCGCTGCGGCTGGCGCCGGGGTTCGACCCGCTGCTGCAAGCCTATGGCGCGGTGATGACCATGACCGGCCGGCCGGAAGACCCGCCGACCTTCTGCGCGCCGGCGATCAACGACAAGGCTACCGGCATGTGGTGCGTCATCGGCGCGCTTGCCGCCTTGCAGCAGCGCCAGCGCACCGGGCAAGGCTGCGTGATCGACACCTCGCTGTTCGAGGCCTCGGTCGCCTGGGTGGAAGGCGCGGTCAACGGCTACAAACACACCGGCAAGTTGCCGGAACGCCACGGCACCGGCAGCGCCTTGCTGGTGCCGTACCAAACGTTTGAAACCTCGGATCGGCCGATCTGCATCGCGGCCGGCAATGACCGGCTGTTCGTGAAATGCGCCGCCGCACTCGGCCATCCGGAATGGTCGGCCGACGGCCGATTCTCCGACGGCCGTAAGCGGGCGGTGAACAAGGACGCGTTGATCGACCTGATGGCGCCGGTGTTGCGCACGCAGAGCCGCGATGCGTGGATGGCAGCCCTCACCAAAGTCGGCGTGCCCTGCGCGCCGGTGAACGACATTGGCGAGCTGGTCGCCACCGAGCAGATGGCGGCGATGGATCTGTTGCGGGTGCTGCCTGGCAGCGGGTTGGAGGTGGTTGGCCTGCCACTGACCTTCGACCGCCAACGCCCACACCCGACGCGGGATTCGCCCAAGCTCGGCGAACACAACGCCGAAATTTTCGGCTCCTGAAACCCCGCCTCGCGCCGGTCCCGACTTGACGGGGCCGGCGCTGGCGCCTAATCAGCCCGCTCACCCCCGGATTGGGGTGCCGGATGGGCGCGTAGCTCAGCGGGAGAGCGTCCCCCTGACACGGGGAAGGTCACAGGTTCAATCCCTGTCGCGCCCACCATCCACTTCCCCCTCTTGCCGAAATGGCCGCGACCCCCGACAATCCCGCGCAAGGAACGTGCAAGGGGACCCAACGGTGAGCGGATTTAAGAGTACCGACAAATACATTGCGTCGCGGGATCTGGAAGTTGCGGTCAACGCCGCCGTCAGCCTGCAACGCCCGCTGCTGGTGAAGGGGGAGCCTGGCACCGGCAAGACCGTGCTGGCGCATGAGGTCGCCCAATCCCTCGGCATGCCGCTGATCGAATGGCACATCAAATCCACCACCAAAGCGCAGCAGGGCCTGTACGAGTATGACGCGGTGTCGCGCCTGCGCGACGGTCAGCTCGGTGATGAGCGGGTGCGCGATATCGGCAACTACATCGTCAAGGGCAAGCTGTGGGAAGCCTTCGAGTCCGAACAGCAGGTGCTCGTGCTGATCGACGAAATCGACAAAGCCGATATCGAATTCCCGAACGATCTGCTGCTCGAACTCGATCGGATGCAGTTCTTCGTCTACGAAACCCGCAAGACCATCGCCGCGATCCATCGCCCGATCGTCATCATCACGTCGAACAACGAAAAAGAGCTGCCTGACGCCTTCCTGCGCCGCTGCTTCTTCCACTACATCCGCTTCCCCGACCGGGAGACGATGGAGATGATCGTTCAGACCCATTACCCCGATATCCGCAAGGACCTCGCCCGCGAAGCCCTGAACGTGTTCTTCCAGGTCCGCGAGGTCCCCGGTCTGAAGAAGAAGCCGGCGACGTCGGAACTGCTCGATTGGCTCAAGCTGCTCATGGTCGAAGACCTGCCGGTCGAAGCCCTGCGCGCCAACGAAAAGCACGTCGTCATCCCGCCGCTGCACGGCGCGCTGCTGAAGAACGAGCAGGACGTGCATCTGTTCGAGCGTCTCGCCTTCCTGGCTCGCCGGGGGGGCTGATGTTCTCGCACCTGATCCTGGGGCTGCGCTCCGCTGGGTTGCCGTCCTCCATCACCGAATACCTGACCCTCATGGGCGCCATGAAGGCCGGGGTCGCGGATTACAGCGTGGAGGATTTTTACTACCTGGCGCGCGCGACCCTGGTGAAGGATGAGCGGCATCTGGACAAATTCGACCGCGTCTTCGGCGCTTGCTTCAAGGGGCTGGAAGCGCCGGAGGGCGTGAAGGTCCAGGAGCTGCCGGAAGAATGGCTGCGCAAGCTGGCCGAGAAGATGCTGTCGCCGGAAGAAATGGCGAAGATTGAGGCCATGGGCGGCTTCGATGCGCTGATGAAGCGGCTGCAGGAACTCCTCGCCGAACAGAAATCCCGCCACCAGGGCGGCTCCAAATGGATCGGCACCGCCGGCACCTCCCCCTTCGGTGCCTATGGCGCCAATCCGGAGGGCGTGCGGATCGGTCAGGACAAGTCCCGCAACCGCACCGCGGTGAAGGTCTGGGACAAGCGGGAGTTCAAGGACCTCGATGACACCGTCGAGCTTGGCACCCGCGGCATGAAGCTGGCGCTGCGGCGGTTGCGCCGCTTTGCCCGCCAGGGCGCGGCAACGGAACTCGATCTGCCCGACACGATCCGCTCCACCGCCAAGAACGCGGGTTCGCTGGACCTGAAAATGGTGCCGGAACGGCATAACAACGTTAAAGTGCTGATGCTGTTCGATATCGGCGGCTCAATGGACGATCACGTCAAGCTGACGGAGGAACTGTTCTCCGCCGTGCGGACCGAGTTCAAGCACCTGGAATATTACTACTTCCATAACTGCCCCTACGAGCGTGTCTGGAAGAACAACCGCCGCCGCCATGAAGAGGTCATCCCGACCTGGCAGGTGTTGCGCACCTATGGCCCCGACTACAAGCTGATCATCGTCGGCGACGGCGCCATGAGCCCCTATGAAATCACCATGGCCGGCGGCTCCGTCGAACACTGGAACGAAGAGGCCGGTACGGTCTGGATCGACCGCCTGAAAGGCCACTACCGCCGCGCCGCCTGGCTGAACCCCACGCCGAAACAAAGCTGGGGCCATGTGCGTTCGATCAACATGCTGAATGATATGATGGAGGGGCGGATGTTCCCGCTGACCGTCAACGGTATCGATGACATGACCCGGGAGTTAAGCCGTTGAGACTGGTAGGCAAAGTCGCGTTGATCACAGGCTCCGGCACCGGTATCGGCCGGGCAACAGCGCAGAAAATGGCGGCCGAGGGCGCGCGCGTTGTCGTCGCTGAACTGAATGCGGCGGCGGGTGAGCAGACCGCGCAGATCATCGCCCAGGCTGGTGGCGATGCGCTATTCGTCCGCACCGACGTGACCGATCCCGACAGCGTGCAGGCAACCATCGCGCGCTGCATGGATCATTACGGGGCGCTGCATATCCTGCATAACAATGCCGGTGGTTCCACCTTGGTCGACAGCACGGTCATCGATGCGCCGCTGGAGGAATTCTGGCGGGTGATCAAGCTGGATCTGTTTGGGACCTTTCTGGGGTGCCGTTTCGGTATTCCCGCGATTATCCAATCCGGCGGCGGCTCGGTCATCAACATGTCGTCCAATGTGGCGCTGATGGGCGTGCCCGGGCGCGATTGCTATACCGCCGCCAAGGGCGGGGTCGCGGCTATGACCCGCTCGATGGCGGTGGAATTTGCATCGCAGAAAGTGCGAGTGAACGCCATCGCCCCGTCCGCGACGATGACCGCGCGCGTGATCGCGCTGGCGGCGGGAAACGCCGCGATCGATAATCTGGCCAAAGCATCTCTGGTCGGGTTGATCGAGCCGGAGGATATCGCGGATATGGCGGTTTTCCTGGGTTCGGAAGAGTCCCGCAAGGTGACAGGGCAGGTTTATCCGGTTGATAGCGGCGTCACGATCTCCTGATATTTTTGTTCGAAACCGAAATTCAGGACTGGTAACAACGTCAGACGGGCTTGTGCGGTTTCCCGGGCCGTTTTCGCACGAAGGGCACCAAGGCAATAAGCCACGAAGCCGTGCCACAACGCCCGTCGATGCGTCCCTACCGCGATTGAGGCCATTGCCGTCTCTGAATGTCCGGCACGGCTTCGTGGCTTATCGCCTTGGTGCCCTTCGTGGAAAACGCGATCATAAGTCCCGCACAAACCCCGCGGGAGAGGGGATGCCCGCAAATCCTCCCACGCACAAATCGGCAAGCGATTTGCCGTCACCGGCAGACCCCGATAGGCTCCTCGCAGCGCCAGAGAGCGGCAACGAAGTTTGGAGAGGCAACGCCATGAAAATCAAGCGCGTCGAACACATCGCCATCGCCGTGGACTCGATCAAACAGTCCCTCGACCTCATGCAGAACACCTTCGGCCTTAACCTCGAATACGAGGAACAAATCGGCCAGACCCGCCTCGCCATGCTGCCGGTCGGTGAAACCTATATCGAATTGCTCGAAGGACAGGGGCCGGAGTCCGGCGTGACCAAATGGATCGCCGAAAAGGGCACCGGCCTGTTCCATATCTGCTTCGAGGTCGATGACATCGAAGGCGCGATCGCCGAACTCAAGGCCAAGAACGTGAAGCTGCAAAGCGACACCTGGAAGACCGGGCATGGCGGCTCGAAGATCGTGTTCCTCGATCCCAGCGCCACCGGCAATGTGGTGATCGAGCTGGCCGAACTCGCGCCGGGTCACTGACATGACCGGCTTCGTGCACCCCGAGTTCCTGGTTGAGACCGATTGGCTCGAGCAGAACCTGGCCAATCCCGATGTCGTGGTGCTCGACTGCACCGTGCATCTGATGGTCAAGCCGAACGCGCCCTATGACGTCGTGCCGGCGCGGGCGGATTACGAAAAGGGCCATGTCGCCGGCGCGCAGTTCTGCGACGTCTATCGCGATGTGTCCGACACCACCCAGAAATACGCCTTCATGCGGCCAGGCGCGGATGCCTTCGCCGCTGCAATGCGCCGCTTTGGCATCTCCAACACCACCCGTGTGATCACATACTCCACCGCCAATCCCTGGTGGGCGACCCGCGTCTGGTGGCTGCTGCGGGAGTTCGGGCACGACAACGCCGCCGTTCTGAACGGCGGCTGGCAGAAATGGAGCCGGGAGTCCCGCCCCAGCGAAACCGGCCCCAGCCCCGCCTGCGCCCCCGGCACCTTCACCGTCACCGCCGAACGCGACCTGTTCGTCGGCAAGGACGCGGTGCGGGCGGCGATGGGCGATACCGGCATCTGCACCCTCAACGCGCTCATGCCGGCGCAATATGCCGGCGGCACCTACGGCCGGCCGGGGCAGATTCCGGGCAGCGTGGCGCTGCCGGCGGCGCATTTGCTGGACCCCGCCACCAACTGCTTCCTGCCCGCCGATCGTCTGCGGGAGAAGTTGGGCGCGGTCGGCGCGTTGCACCGCCCGGTGATCGCCTATTGCGGCGGCGGCATCGCCGCCAGCGCCGATGCCCTGGCGCTGATTATGCTAGGGCATGAGGATGTGCGGATCTACGACGCCTCGCTTTCGGAATGGTCCAAGGACGCGGCGCTGCCGATGGAAACGGCCTGAACATAGCGAAGGCCAGCCCTCGGGGTTATGATCCCGGCGTGTTCGAACGCACGTCAGAGGGAAAGGAAACACGCCATGCGTATGAAAGATAAAATCGGGATCGTCACCGCCGCCGGCTCCGGCATGGGCCGCGCCGGTGCGATCCGCTTCGCCGCCGAGGGGGCCTCGGTCGCGGTCGTCGATCTCAACCCCGACGCTGTCGCCGATGTGGTCAAGACCATCACCGATGCCGGCGGCAAGGCCATCGGCCTGTCGGGCGACCTGACCAGCGACGACTTCGCGCGCGATATCGTGCGCCAGACCACGCGCGCCTTCGGGGCGTTGGATTTCGTGTGGAACCATGTCGGCTCCCCCGGCCCGGCCTCGGTCGAGGGGCTGGACTGGAAGGACTTTGACTTCACCATGGACCTGAACGTCCGCTCGGTGCTGGTCACGACCGAGGCGGCGCTGCCGGAATTGCGGGCGCGTGGCGGCGGCTCGATCCTGTTCACCGCCTCGACCTC
>CAIUPC010000540.1 GCA_903900905.1 uncultured Acetobacteraceae bacterium | reverse complement strand
GCACCCCTCCCCCCAACCCCCTCCCGCAAGGGGAGGGGGAGGAATGAAGGCCTGTTACCGCCGTGCTTCTCATGCTTGACACATTGCTACCGATATGTGGAATATGACTTCCACCGTTTAACACCCGTGTCCGACCCTCTTTCCGGGACGTCGCCGTGTGATCACCGCCGCGCAGATGCGGGCCGCGAGGGCCCTGTTGCAGATCGATCAGCGCCAGCTCGCTGAACGGTCCGGCCTGTCGGTGCCGACGGTTCAACGCATGGAGGCCAGCGACGGCGTGGTGCGTGGCAATGTCGATTCCCTGATGAAACTGGTGACGGCGCTGCGGGATGGCGGGATCGAATTGATCGATGAGGGCGCCCCCAGTCCTGGCGGCGGCCGCGGCGTCCGGTTGGTGACACCGCGGCCATGATCACCCTCGTCCTCGCCGCAATCGGCTCATTCTGTCTGCTGGCAATCGCCGGTGCGGCGGCGGGGCGGGCAGCGGTGGGGCGGTATGGGGTCTATGGCGGGTGTGCCGTCCTGTCGCTGCTGTCGTTTGGCGTTGGCCTCTCCGCTATCGGCAACCCGGCCGAGACCCTCCATCTCCCCCTCGGCATCCCCTGGATCGGCATGCATCTGCGGCTGGACGCGCTGTCCGGGTTCTTCCTGATGTTGCTGGGCCTGGGCGCTGCCGGCGCCAGCCTGTTCGCTATCGGCTATGGCGCGCATGAAGAGGCGCCCCAGCGGGTCCTGCCCTTCTACCCGCTGTTCCTGGCCGGGATGCATCTGGTGCTGATCGCGGCCGACGCCTTCACCTTCCAGTTCGCGTGGGAGGCGATGTCGCTCGCGTCCTGGGCCCTGGTGCTGTCGCAGCATCGCGATCCCGCCAATGCCCATGCCGGCTTCGTCTATCTCATCATGGCGGTATTCAGCGGCCTGGCGATGCTGCTGGGTTTCGTGGTGATGGCCGGTGCGCAAGGCGGTTTCACGTTCGAAGCCATGCGCGCTGCCCATCTCCCGCCGGTTCTGGCGGCGCTCGTTTTCGTTTTCGCCCTGATTGGCGCCGGTTCCAAAGCCGGTCTGGTACCACTGCATGTCTGGCTGCCCTTGGCGCATCCCGCCGCGCCGAGCCATGTCTCGGCACTCATGAGCGGGGTGATGACCAAGGTCGCGCTCTATGGATTCATCCGGGTGGTGTTCGATCTGCTCGGCGGCGTGCCCTGGTGGGCGGCGACGCTGGTGCTGGTGCTGGGCGGGGTGACGGCGGTGGTGGGGGTGTTGCAGGCGCTGCTGGCGCGCGACATCAAGCAGCTGCTGGCGTTCTCCACGGTGGAGAATATCGGTATCATCTTCGTCGGTCTTGGCCTCGCGCTGGCCTTCCGGGCCAACGGCTTCGCCACCGGGGCGGCGCTGGCCTTCACCGCGGCGCTGTTTCATGCGCTGAACCACACGCTGTTCAAAAGCCTGCTGTTCTTCGGCGCCGGCGCGGTGTTGAACGCCACGGGCACGCGCGACATGGAGCAGCTGGGTGGCCTGATCAAGCGCATGCCGGTGGTC
Source organism: uncultured Acetobacteraceae bacterium (assembly GCA_903900905.1). Lineage (GTDB taxonomy): Bacteria > Pseudomonadota > Alphaproteobacteria > Acetobacterales > Acetobacteraceae > Rhodopila. The sequence continues at coordinate 5,493 of CAIUPC010000540.1, read as the reverse complement.
AGTGCGGCGATGCTGGCGGGGTGCATGGCGATCTCCGCCTTGCCGCCGATGAACGGTTTCGCGTCGGAGTGGCTGACCTTTCAGGCCGTGCTGCTGCGCCCGGAGCTGCCGCAATGGGGCCTGAAGCTGATGATCCCGGCCGATGGCGCACTGCTGGCCTTGGCTGCCGCGCTCGCCGCGGCCTGTTTCGTGCGCCTGTTCGGGGTCGCGTTCCTGGGCCGCCCGCGGTCCGTCATGGCGGCGGAGGCTGTGGAAGCCGACCGCTGGACGCTGGCGGCGATGCTGGGTTTCGCGGGGCTGAGTCTGTTGACCGGGTTGTTCCCGGGGGTGGTGATCGACCTGCTGGGACCGGTGAGCCAGGCCGTGCTTGGCACCAGGATGCCGGTGCAGATGACAGATCCCTGGCTGACCACCATCCCGGTGGAGGCCAGCCGCGGTTCCTACAACGCGCTGCTGCTGTTTGCTTTCGTGGCGCTGTCCGGCGGCCTGGCGGCGGTGGTTGTGAAGCGGCTCGGTCATGGCGGGCTGCGCCGGGCGCCGGCCTGGGATTGTGGCTTCCCCGACCCGACCCCGATGACGCAATACACCGGTGCCAGCTTCGGCCAGCCCATCAAGCGGGTGTACGACGGTCTGGGCTATGTCGCGCATGACCGTGTGGACATGCCGGCGCCCGGTGATACGCGGTCGGCGCGGCTGATCAGCGAACGGTCGGACCTGATCTGGGATTATCTTTACGCCCCCCTGGGCGTCGCCGTCGGCCGCATCGCGACGATACTGAACGTGCTGCAATTCCTGACCATCCGGCGTTACCTGGGCTTCGTCTTCGCCGCTTTGGTGGTGCTGCTGCTGGCATTGGCGCTCTGGCAATGATGGCGGACCTTGCGATCCAGCTGGTGCAGATGACGCTGGTGCTGACGCTGGCGCCGCTGCTGACCGGGCTGGTGCGCAAGGTCAAAGCCCGCTTGCAGCGCCGTATCGGCCCGCCATTGCTGCAGCCCTACCGCGACCTCCGGCGGTTGCTGGGCAAGGAGGTCGTGCTGGCCGAGAACGCGTCCTGGCTGTTCAGCACCGCGCCTTATGCGATTTTCGCCTGTACCTGGGTGGCAGCGGCCCTGGTGCCGACATTCGCGACGGGGCTGATGTTTTCCTGGTCGGGGGATCTGATCGTGATCGCGGCGCTGCTGGGCACGGCGCGGTTCATTCAGGCCTTGGCGGGGATGGATATCGGCACCGCCTTCGGGGGCATCGGTGCCTCGCGGGAGGTGATGATCGCCTCCCTCGCCGAACCTGCGATGATCATGATCGTCTTCTCGGTGGCGCTGATCGCCGGCTCGACCCAGCTTTCGGTGGTGGCGGAGCATATGTTGACCGCGCATGTCGGCCTGCGGGTGTCGCTGGCGCTGGCGCTGGTGGCGCTGCTGATCGTGGCTTTGGCCGAAAACGCCCGCATACCCGCTGATAATCCCGCCACGCATCTGGAGCTGACCATGGTGCATGAGGCGATGGTGCTCGAATATTCCGGCCGGCATCTGGCGATGATCGAGCTGGGGGTGGCGCTGAAGCTGCTGCTGTATATGTCCATGATCGCCTGCATCTTCTTCCCGCCGGGGCTGGCCGGCAGCCACGCCGCGATGCCGGCCTTGGTGCTTGGCGCCGCGGCCTGGCTGGCGAAGCTGGCGGTCGCGGGCGTGGCGCTGGCTACGTTCGAGATGTCGATCGCCAAGATGCGGGTCTTCCGCCTGCCCAATTTTGTCGGCGGGGCCTTGATGCTCGGCCTGCTGGGCGTGCTGCTGCTGTTCGTTTCGCGGGGGATGTGATGCGCGGCATTTCCTTCGACATCGCGCATATGCTGGCCGGGTTCCTGGTCCTGGCCAGCTTCCTGATGCTGTATCAGGCGCGGCTGTACGCGCTGCTGCATGTGCTGGCGCTGCATGCCTTCGTCCTGGCGCTGTCGGTGGCCTGGCAGGCGCATATCCAGGACGCGCCGCATCTCTATATCACCGCCGCCATCGCGCTGGGCTTCAAGGCCATGCTGATCCCCTGGGCGCTGCGCCGCATCGTCGTGCGCCTCGGCGTGCATCGGGAGATCGAGGCTGTCGGCGGTATCGGCCTGACCATGCTGGGCGGTATCGCGCTGGTCGCTTTGTCGCTGGAGGTGATGCTGCCCGTCACCGCCCAGACCGATCCCGTCGCCCGCGAAGACATCGCTTTGGCCTTGTCGGTCGTCCTGATTGGCCTGCTGATGATGGTCACGCGGCGCAACGCGGTCAGCCAGGTCGTGGGCTTCCTGTCGCTGGAGAACGGCATCATCCTCGCCGCCACGGGTGCGCGCGGCATGCCGCTGGTGGTTGAAATCAGCGTCGCTTTCTCGGTCCTGGTGGCCTTCATCGTCATCGGCATCTTCCTGTTCCGCATTCGGGAGCGGTTCGACACCATCGATGTTGGCGCGTTGGAACAGCACCGGGGAGGGCGGCAATGAGCGCTAACCTGGTCTCCGGCGTGCTCTTCGTGCCGCTTTTGGCCGCCGGGCTGCTGGCGGTGATCCCCGGTTACCGTCTGTCGGCGGGGCTGAACATGCTGGCCAGCCTGATCACCCTGGGCTTCGCGCTGTCGCTGCTGGTGGCCGAGCGGCCGGGGAGCGGGCAGTTGCTGGTCGTCGACGACATGAACGTCGTGTTCATCGTGTTGAATGCCTTTGTCGGCTTCACCACCAGCGTGTTCAGCGCCACCTATATCGGGCATGAGCTGGAAACCGGGCGCCTGACGCCGCTCCATCTGCGGTTCTATCATGCGATGTACCAGCTGATGCTGTTCGGCATGAACATGGCGCTGACGGCCAATAATATCGGCCTGATGTGGGTCGCCGTCGAACTCGCCACCCTCACCACCGTCTTGATGGTCGGTATTTACCGCACGCCGGCGGCACTGGAAGCGGCCTGGAAATATTTCATCCTCGGCAGTGTGGGCATCGCTTTGGCGCTGTTCGGCACCATCCTGGTCTATCTCGCCGCCCGGCCGGTGGTGGGGGAGGGGATGGATGCCATGGTCTGGACCACTTTGGCCGCGCATGCCCGCGACTTCGATCCGTCGCTGCTGAATATCGCGTTCGTTTTCCTGCTGCTGGGTTACGGCACCAAAGTCGGCCTCGCGCCGCTGCACGCCTGGCTGCCGGATGCGCATGCGGAAGGGCCGACGCCGATCTCGGCGGTGCTGTCGGGGCTGTTGTTGAATGTGGCGCTGTATGCGCTGCTGCGGTTCAAGATCCTGCTGGCGGCCAATCCCGCCTCCATCGCGCCGGGGCCGCTGATGATGGGGCTGGGGCTGCTGTCGCTGATCTTCGCCGGGTTCATGCTGTACCGGCGGCGCGATATCAAACGCATGTTCGCCTATTCCTCGATCGAGCATATGGGGATCATCGTCTTCGCCTTCGGGCTGGCCGGGCCGCTCGGCAATTTCGCCGGATTGTTGCAGATGACCATGCACAGCCTGACGAAATCCGCGATTTTCTTTTCCGTCGGGCATGTGACGCAGGTGAAGCGGTCGCAATGGATGGCCGATATGGGCGGGCTGACCGAGAGCCATCCGATGCTGGGCTGGGGTCTGGTCGCCGGGGTCGCGGCCATCGCCGGCCTGCCGCCGTTCGGGGTGTTCATGAGCGAGTTCCTGGTGGTGTCCGCCGCTTTTGCGACCCACCCGATTCTGGCGGTTCTGCTGGTGTTTGGGCTGTTGCTGGCGTTCGGGGCGCTGCTGCTGCGGCTGGGCGATGTGGCCTTTGGTCCGGTCAAGGGGCTGGTCGGGCCGGTGGAGGCATCCTCGATCCCGTTATTCGCGCATCTGGCGCTGGTGCTGGTTGCCGGCATCTGGCTACCGCCGCCGATGGTGGCCTGGTTTCAGCATGTGGCGAGGATGCTGGGATGAGCGTTCTGTCCGGCCTGTTGGATGCGGGATATCGGGTGGGCGGGCACTATCCCTGGCCTTGCGCCGCGGTCGATGCCCCGGTCTGGATCGCGGCGGCGGAGCATCTCGCGGCCGGGGAGCTGACGCTGCTCAGCCTCTGGGCCGAGACCGGGCGCGTCTACATGGCGTTGCTGGCGCCGGCGGAGGACGAACCCATTGCCGTCATCAGCCTGGATTGCCCGGACGGCGCCTATCCTTCGGTTGGGGCGCGGCACAAGCCGGCGATCCGGCTGGAACGCGCGGTGCGCGACCTGTTCGGGCTGGACGCGGAGGGCGCGCCGGACCGCCGCCTTTGGCTGGATCATGGGCGCTGGGGCGATGAAACCCCGCCCGCCGCCTCCTACCCCTTCCTGCCGGTGGAAGGGGAGGCGCTGCACCAGATCCCCGTCGGACCCGTGCATGCCGGCATTATCGAACCCGGACATTTCCGCTTCACCGCCGAGGGGGAGACGGTGGTGCGGTTGGAGGCGCGGCTGGGCTATGTCCACAAGGGCGTCGACGCCTTGCTGGCGGGGGCACAAATCCCCCGCGCTGCCCGCATCGTTGCCCGGATTTCCGGCGATAGCACGGTGGCCTATGGGTTTGCGTTTGCCCGCGCGGTGGAGGCGGCGTTGGGCATCGAGCCGCCGCCGCGTTCCATCTGGCTGCGCGCGGTGATGGCGGAGATGGAGCGCATCGCCAACCATTTCGGTGATTTTGGCGCGATCTGTAACGATGCCTCGTTCAGTATCATGCTGGCGCATTGCGCCGTGCTGCGCGAGCGGGTGTTGCGGGCGGCGGCGGAGTGTTTCGGCCACCGGCTGATGATGGATTGCATCATACCCGGCGGGGTGCGGGTTGATCTCGATGCGGCGCGGGTGGCGATGCTGCGGGCGCTGTTCGTGTCGCTGGGGCAGGCATTCGAGCCGCTGGTGGCGCTGTACGACAACACGGCCTCGTTGTTGGACCGCACGGTGACCACGGGCGTGCTGAAGCCGGAACTGGCACGGCAATTTGGCGCGGGGGGCTATGTGGGGCGTGCCTCCGGCCGGGATTTCGACGCGCGGCTTCTGCCGGGTTACGCGCCTTACGATGGGCTGGCATTTGACGTGCCGGTGTTGGACGCGGGCGATGTGAATGCGCGGGTTTGGATCCGTATTCATGAGATCCGGCAAAGCCTGGCTTTGCTGGAGCAATTGCTGGCGGGCCTGCCGGACGGTGCGGTTCTGACTTCGTTGGAAAACGCCTTTCCCGGCCCGGGGGAAGGCATGGCGCTGGTGGAAGCGTTTCGCGGCGATCTGTTGGTGTGGTTGCGTGTTGTCGATGGGCATATTGATCGTTGCCACGTGCGGGATGCGTCCTGGTTCCAATGGCCGCTGCTGGAGGTGGTGATCGAGGGCAATATCGTGGCCGATTTTCCGTTGTGCAATAAGAGTTTCAATTGTTCCTATTCGGGGCATGATTTGTGATGGGTTTTTCTTTCGAAGGACTCACCACAGAGCCACGGAATCACGGAGCCGGTTATGGCCGCCCAACAACCCGTCATGCCGACGCAGG
>CAIUPC010000539.1 GCA_903900905.1 uncultured Acetobacteraceae bacterium | reverse complement strand
GACGGCGGGTCAGGCCGGCGAGGCCCGCGAGACCCAGGCCCAGGATCGACAGCGTCACAGGCTCCGGCGCGGCGTTATATCCGATGAGCTGGAGCGCGATCCCCTCGGGGGAGGTGAGGCTGATGGGTGCCGGGGTTCCGCAAGTCAGCCAGCTCTGCACATAGCATGGGGATGTCGTGAAATCGCCGTAATCGCCGGTTCCCGATTGGTTGAAGCTGGCGACGCTGGTCACACCGCCATTTAGCGACAGATAGGACGTTGCCAACGTGCTCAGCGTCAGGCTCGGGGTGCCTGGCGCGGAATACCGATACGGGTCCAGCATCGAGATGATTGTCAGACCATTGAAGGTCTGCTGTCCTCCAAGGATCGTGCCAGGCCCCCCTATGCCGAGGACCTCGTCGATTTCATGCTCGATCACCGACAAGCTGCCGTAGAGGCCGGCGCCCACGGTGACAATTCCATCCAAATCGGTCTGGGACACCGACCCTTGTCCGGCGATGGCGCCAGCGCAGGTGCCACCGAGGGCACGGCAGTCGGCTGAGTTCACCTTGATTATCGACGCCGTGTTGCCGGAGGTAAAATAAGGCAGGGCCTGCGCGAGAACGGTATTGGTGGGGTGCGTGAGGGAATTTGAGATTAAGGCCGACTGGACAAAAGACGGTGAGCGTAAATACCCGATTGTGCTACTTGATCCCCCGAAGCCACTGGCGCTGCTGGTCATGAATTCGATCTTCACATCGACCGGATTGAGGAACTTCGTCTCATAGAACGAAATCGCTGTCAGGATGCTCGCCTGCTGCGGCGCCGTGACCGAGCTGTCGAAATAGGGCGTGATGATCAAATTAGCCGAGGCCGACGCGGCCAGGCCCATGATGGCGGCCGCTGCGGTCAGGGCCGTACAAGCAACTCGCAAGCGCATGATAGTCTCCGCCAGGAACAGGATCTAAATTTAGCAGCGCCGCATCGGGACCGCTAGCGCGCCATGTGACTGCGGCGGGCGTTTCCGGTGATCCTTTTGGGTCACCAGAAACGCGTACCCGGTCTCAGGCCGCGCAGACCTTCAGCTATGCAGAATATTGCCGCTGCCGAGGTTAATTGCCCCCACCAGTTCGATCTGCATGAAGCTCGCGGATGTCGAGGTCAGCGACTGGCTTGACGCCGTGTTATTGGCATAAACGAAGGTCAATCCGGTGCTGCTCTGCTGCACCCCGATCGAATACGCCGCCAGCGACGTCCCGGTGATCGCGCCCGCGAAGGCCATCGCATGGGTACCAATACCGGTCAGGTCGATGAAATCGGTCGCCGCATTGAAGTTGGTAATGATATCCATCGCGGAAACCGTCGAATCCGCGGTTGATCCATACAGATAGGCGTTGACGCCGCTGCCACCCATCATGGTGTCCGCGCCCGCGCCGCCGACAAACCAGAGCTTACCCGTCGCGCCGGTCCCGTTCAGGAGGTCGTTGCCGCCCAACCCGTAGATGAAAGACGGGGTCGCGGCCCCGCCCGTTCCCAGGAGCGCGGCGACAGAGACGGTGTCGCCGCTGCCGCTGCCGACGATCACGTCCAGCGCGGACGCGGCCGACGATACCTGTGCCGTGGTGTCCACGGCGGTGACTGTCAGGGCATAGGCCTTACCGGCGGCACTGCCCGCCAGATTGGCGGCCGTCTTCAACGATCCCGCGGACGAGAGGGAGAAGCTCGTGCTGCCCGTTCCACCCAGCGTATAGCTGAAACTGTCCCCGGCCTTGCCGCCGATCTGGGTCACCGTGCCGATGACCCGGCTGCCCAGCAAGCCGGTCGTGCCTTGCAGCGCCGCCAGGGCAACGGTCGAAGGGGTCATCGCGACGCCCGTGGGCGGCGTGACCGTCGAAACGGGCGGGGTGGTGCCGTACAGCGTCCAGCCAAGCGCATTCATGACCGTCGTGTCTGACGTGGACCAGCCATTGATCACATTCGGCGATGAGAACGCGTTCAACGCGTCGTTACCCAGGCCCGAACCCCAGTCGCCGGCATCGCCGCCCGATACGGCGTTGAAACCGCCCAGATTGGTTTTACCGCCATCGATCGAGAAATACCCTGGGGTACGCGGCGTCGCGGTCGAGAAATACCGTGTGCCTGCTGACGTGTAGTCCAGCAGATCGAGCAGCGTGTAGCTCGGCGTATAGGTCCCGATCGAACCACCGGTGAACTGCATCCGGCCCATGACCTCGGTCAGTTCGTGCAGCGCCGTGCCGTTGAAGTCGAAGGTGTTGTTGGCGACCCCGGCGGCGTTGTTGTACGTGAAGCCATAGGTTTTGGAGAAACCAACATAGCCATCCAGCGCGGTGCTGGCCGCGGAGGCCAGGCCGAGGGCCTTGGCTTCCGCCGTCGATATCCAGAGATAACCGCTGACCGGCGCCGTCGCCGGCAAGGATGCCAACACGCTGGCGGTCGTCGCGCTGGTATTGTGCGTCTGCAGGGCCGACAGCAATGCGCTGTACGACACATTGGTGAGATAGGATTGGCTCTGACCCAGCGCCCCGGCCCCCATCGCCGTACCGGCGATATCACCGTAGCCGACGTTGATGTTGACGGTGACCGCGTTGGTATAAAGGCTTTCCAGGTACTGCGCGGCGTTGATCACAGCCGTCTGGAAACCAGACGGCGCGTTCGCGACACTGGCGGCCCAGGTGATGTTGATCACGAACGGCGAGGTCGACGATGTGCCGGTTGGCGATACGATGGTACCGTGCGTAACAGTCGTGCCGGTTAAATTCGCACCTGCACTCCCGCCAGACACGGTCGTTGCATATACCTCGTCGTCGTCATCATTGAAACCAACGAGGATCCGGCGGTCAATATCAAGGCCGTTGCCAGGATCAAATCCGGTTTCGGGTGACGAATCGAGGAGAAACTTATTGGCAACTGGCATGGCAAACTATCCCGGGCAGCGCACTCTATGGTGCGATTAGGCCCGCATCCATTGCCATATATCGCCAGAATTGAAAAGCCCTTTCGGTTGTAACCCTATTATTGCATGCACGTTATTCGTGTGTTTCACATGGCCGTGATCAGGCCATGCCTTCCGGCCGCATACGCGGCGGCAGCGTGCTCAGGCTTTCCGTGGTATCAAAATCCCGCAGTACCGCGTCATCGGCCATCTCGACCTCCACCACGGCATCAGCATGCTTGCCGATCAGGAAACGCGCCCCCGAGTCGCCGGTAATTTGCAGAATTTCCGGGAAAAACCGCCGATCCCAAAGCATCGGATTGCCTTGCTTGCCGCGGAATGTCGGCAAGACGATCGAGCGCCCGGCTTCCGGGTTGTACATCGCGATCAGCCGGTCGATCATCCGCCCGGTCACCAGCGGCATGTCGCCCAGGCACACGATGGCCGCCGCGCAGTCCGGCGGCACGGCGGCGATGCCGGCTTTCAGGCTGGCGGACAGGCCTTCCGCATAATCGGTCGCATGGACCACCCGCACCGGGCGGCCGCCGAGCGCATGCTCCACCTGCTCCGCCTGATGCCCGGTTACGACCATGATCGGGCGCGCATTCGATGACAGCACATTGTCCACCACCCGCGCGATCATCGGCTTGCCGGCCTTGTCGGTCACCAGCAGCTTGTTATGCGGCGCCATCCGCCGCGACCGCCCCGCCGCCATCACCACCGCCGCGATCACCGGCGCGCTGCGCGGTTCGGCGCCGGAGCGCACGGTCGCCGGCGCCTTCTCCCGCGGTAAAGGCCGCGTATCGGTTTCCTTCAGCAACCCGCCCACGCCCATCCGCATGATGTCCGTCGGCGTCACCTTCAACCCGGCGAACAGGCGGCTGAGCACGAAGTCGATCCCGTTCAACACCGGGCTGCGGGCGCAGCCGGGCAGCACCAGCGCCGGCTTATCGTGCAACCGCCCGAGGCAGATCAGATTCCCCGGATCGACCGGCATGCCGAAATGCTGGATTTCTCCGCCTGCCCGCACGATTCCCGCCGGGCCCACATCGCGCCGGTCCACCACCGCCGAGGCACCGATGACCAGCAGCAGGTCGGCTCCGTCAGCGAGCAGCCGATCGAGCGCGCGCGCCACGGCCTCTTCCTCATGCGGGCAGCGCACGGGGGGCAGCAGCGTGCCGGTCAGAGCGGTCACCCGCTGTTCGGTCACGGCGATGGTTTTGTCGGTGACGCTGTCCTTCAACCCCGGCAGTTCGGTCACGACCAGACCGACCTTGAGGTGCTGGAATGGATGCAGCGTGAGTGGGGAGGTGCTTTGGCGCACCAAAGCCTCCGCCACAGACAGCACCTTTCCGGGGACCGAGAAGGGCACGATCTTGATGGTGGCGACGAGGTCCTTGCGCGCCACCACCGCGTAATCCGGCAGCGTGCCGATGGTCAGGGCCTCATCGATGGTGTTGAGCCGATCGATCATGGCGGTGTTGACGCGGAGGAGGCCTGGGACTTCGGCGAGGAGATTCACACGCCCCGTCGCCGCGCGGGAGCGGGCGATCAGCGGCGATACCAAGGGCGTCGCCAGCCTGTCGGCCGCGACGTCCTCGGGGACATCGCCGGGTTCGAGCTGGGCGCAGATGACCTCGGTCCGGCCGGCGGCGCGCAACGCCCCGATCATGTCGTCGTCGAGCAGCGACCCTTTGCGGATCATGCGTTCCCCTACCCGCTGGCTATGCGCCAGGATCGCGCCAAGGGCTTCGTCCAGCGGGGCGGGTCCGAACTTCATGCGGGCTTCTTTCTTTCTCCGAGCGGGGAACCCCGCCGGACGGCGACCAGTTCGGCGATGATCGACAGCGCGATCTCCGGCGCTGTCACCGCCTCGATATTCAGCCCGACCGGGCCGCGGATGCGGGCCATGGTTTCATCCGAGTGACCCAGCGCCTTCAACCGGCCGAGCCGCGCCGCATGGGTGCGGCGGGAGCCGAGGGCGCCGATATAGAATGCGTCCGATTTCAACGCCTTGTCCAATGCCGGATCGTCCAGCTTGGGATCATGGGTCAGCGTGACCACGGCGGTGCGGCTGTCGGGGACGAATTCGTCCATCGCCTCATCCGGCCAGGCGTGGGAGATGGTGACGCCGGGAAAGCGCTCGTCTGACGCGAAGGAGCGCCGCGGATCGACGATGGTGACCGAGAAGCCGCAAGGCCCGGCGAAGGGCGCCAGAGCCTGCGCGATATGCACCGCGCCGACGACGATCAGCCGCAGTGGCGGGTTGTGCGCGTGCAGGAACCAGTCGGTGTCGCCGAGCCTGACCGTGCCGCTTTCATCGGATTGCAGCACTTTGGCCGCGGCCTCGTTCAAATCCGCCTGCTGCGCGGCGTCGGGCAGCAGGCATTGCGCGCCATCCGGCAGGCGCGTCGCCAGCACCACCGGGCGCTTGGCGGCCTTGGCGGCTTCAAGGGCGGCGAGGATTTCCGGCGTCACGACAGCTTCTCCACGAACACCTTCACTTTGCCGCCGCAGGCGAGGCCGACTTCCCAGGCGCGCTCATGCGTCACACCGAAATCCAGCAGCTGCGGCGTGCCGGATTCGATGGTCTTCATGGCGGCTTCGGCCACCGCGCCCTCGATACAGCCGCCGGAGACGGAGCCGGCGATCTTGCCCGACTTCGTCACCGCCAGCCGGCTGCCGGCTGGGCGTGGGGAGCTGCCCCAGGTTTCCGTGACCGTCGCGACCGCGACCAGTTCCCCGGCGGCGCGCCAGCCGGCGGCGGTGGCCAGAATGTCTTCGGAGTCCGACATGTTCATGACTGAGTCCTCGTTGGTGTGTTGGGGCAGGACAGGAGATCGATCAGCCCGCGCAGGCTTTCAAGGTTATGCACCGGCCGGAACTCATCGACATGCGGCAGCATGGCCCGGATTCCCTGTGATTTTGGCTCGAATCCGCTCCAACGCAACAGAGGGTTGAGCCAAATGAGGCGGCGGCAGGAGCGATGCAGGCGATCCATGTTGTCGGCAAGACCATGCGCGCCGTCGCGGTCGAGCCCGTCGGTGATCAGCAGCACGATCGCACCCTGGCCCAAAACGCGGCGGGACCAGAGCTGGTTGAAACCGGCCAGCGCCTCCCCGATGCGGGTGCCGCCGGACCAGTCGGGTACGGCGTGGGCGACCATCTGGAACGCGACCTCCGGATCGCGGGCGCGCAGCTGGCGGGTGACGTTGGACAGGCGGGTGCCGAACAGGAAGCTGTGCACGCGGTCGCGCTGGTTGGTGACGGCGTGCAGGAAGTGCAGCAGCACCTGGGCATAGCGCGACATCGAGCCGGAGATATCGCACAGCACCACCAAAGGCGGCGGCCGTGTCTGCCGGCGCAGGCGCGCGATCGTCAGAATCTCCCCCCCGTTCCGCATACTGGTGCGAATCGTCCGCCGCAAATCCGTGATCGGCCCATGCGCGTCCGGGCGCAGACGGCGGGTGGCGCGCAGGTCCAAGGGCAGCACCAGGCGCCGGATCTCTCGCTTGGCGGCGGCGATTTCATCGGCGCTCATGGCCTCGAAATCCATGCTTTGCAGGCGTTCCTGGTCGGAGACGGTCAGCACCGCGTCCTGCACCGGCGGCTCGTCCTCCGGTGGGCGCTTGCGTTCGGTCTTGGGGGCGAAGGCCTCGGCGAGGCGGCGCGAGGCCGGCGGCGGGCGTTCGAGCTTCTTTTCCTTCTGCGCCTCCAGCAGTGCCATCGCGGCGGCCTGTTCGGCGGCGGAGGGATCGCGCCAGAACAAGGCGAAGGCCTGGTCGAAGACCTCCTGATGGTCATGGCGATGGATCATGGCGGTGCGCAGCGCGGTTTTGGCCTCGATCTTGGAGGCAAGGTCGATCAGCGTCAGCGCGTTCTGCGCGGCGATCGTCTCCGCGGGGCCGACCGGCAGGCCCGCGCGGCGGAGCAGGCGCGCGAAGTGCATGACGTTGGCGGCGATTGTGCTGGGTGGTGCGGCGTCCATTGCGGGGGGAGAGGACTGCTTTGGGGCGGCGGGCGCAAGGGGGGTGATGCGGCGGGTGGTTTTGGTTGCCGGGCATGGCGTCTACACGATACTATCAGGCTGTCTACACAGGATATCTGTCATGCCGCTCAACATCCGCAGCGAAGAAGTGAACCGGCTTGCTGAAGCTCTGGCGGTCCGCACGCGAACCAGCAAGACCGAAGCGGTTCGGTTGGCCCTTGTCGGCGAGTTGCACCGACTGGATGAAGCTGTGCCACTGCATGAAAAGATAGATGCGATCCGAAAACGCATTATCGCACACGGCACCACCGGGCTGGAAGCCGACAAGGCGTTCTATGATTCTCTTTGTGGTGAGAACTGATGTTCGTGGATGCCTCCGCCATCGTTGCGATTCTGACCGGGGAGGCGGAGGCGGACAGTCTTTCTGCGATGCTCAAAGATGCACCGGCGCCGATAACGTCGGCGGTCGCGGTGTTCGAGGCGGTGCTGGGGATCTGCCGCAAGTACCGGATGGAGGTGACCGAGGCCCATCGCCTCGTACAAGAATTCATGGCCGCCGTGCCTATGCGCACGGTACCGGTGACCGATCGGGAGAGTGCCGCGGCATTGGAGGCGTTCGCCCGGTATGGCAAGGGGCGCGGCCATCCGGCGCAGCTGAACATGGGCGATTGCTTCGCTTATGCCGTCGCACGCACGCATCAGGTGCCGCTGTTGTTCAAAGGTGACGATCTTGACCGGACCGACATCCCGCTGCCATCGCCGCGATAAACGCACGGGCGGGCGCGACAAATCCTGTTGAGAGCCAGCGGCTTTTCTGCCCAAATAGCATCAACGTCCGACCGACACGGACGACAAAACAATGAGGAAACAGGGATGCGCCGCTGGATTTGCCTTTTGGGCCTCGCTGCCTGGATCGTGTTTGCGGGCGCGCAGGGCGCACACGCACAGAAGCAAGGCGGCATCTTGCGCCTCTATTCGCCGGATAGCCCCGCGACCATGTCCATCCATGAAGAAGCGACGATCATGGCGCAGGCGCCGATCATGGGGGTTTTCAACAATCTGGTGATGTTTAACCCGCAGATCAAACAAGGCAGCATGGACTCGGTCGTGCCGGATCTGGCGATCGGCTGGACCTGGAACGCGGATAAGACCGCATTGACCTTTCCGTTGCAAAAAGGCGTCAAATGGCACGACGGCCAGCCGTTCACGGCCAAGGACGTGGTGTGCACCATGGACCTGCTGATGGGCAAAGCGCCGGAAAAATTCCGGGTCAATCCGCGCGGCTCGAACTTCAAGGCAATTGACCGCGTGACCACGAATGGCGATCACGAGGTTACATTTCACATGAAGCGGCCCTATCCGGGCCTGCCGGTGCTGCTCGCGGGCGGATTCATGGCGATGTATCCCTGCCATGTGCCGCCGGTCCAGATGCGGCGCGCGCCGATTGGCACCGGTCCGTTCAAATTCGTGGAGTTCAAACCGAACGAATACATCAAGCTGACGCGCAATCCGGACTACTGGAAACCGGGCCTGCCCTATCTCGACGGCATCGAATATCAGATTATCCGCAACATCTCCACCGCCACGCTGGCATTCGTTTCGGGCAAGCTGGATATGACATTCCCCTTCGACCTGCTGCCGCCGATATACCGGGATGTCAAAAGCCAGGTGCCGGAGGCGATCTGTGAGATGACCCCGGCGGGCGGGGTGAACCGGCTGATGCTGATCAACCGGACCGTGGCCCCGTTCGACAATCCCGATTTGCAACGGGCGATGGCCTTGAGCCTGGATCGTAAAGCCTTCGTCGACATCATCGCCGAGGGGGAGGGCGAGATCGGTGGCGTGCTGCAACCGACGCCGGGCGGCCGTTGGGGACTGCCGCCGGACAAGCTGCGCCTACTCCCCGGTTACGACCCGGATATCGCCAAAAACCGGGCGCAGGCGCGGGAGATCATGACGAAGCTCGGCTATGGGCCGGACAAGCGGCTGGCCATCAAGGTCATGGCCCGCGACCTCGCGACGTACCGCAACCCGGCGGTGATTCTGATCGATCAGCTCAAGGAAATCTTCATCGATGGGGAGTTGGAAGCGGTCGATACCAGCCTCTATTTCCCGCGCAAAATTCGCAAGGATTACATGGTGGCATTGGACCTGCAGACCAGCGGCCCCGATCCCGATCCGATTTTCGATCTGTTCTACGGCTGCGGCTCCAGCCTCAACAACGACGGCTACTGCAACGCCGACGTGGATCGCCGGATCGAGCAACAATCGATGGAGGACAATCCGGTGAAGCGCCAGCAGATGGTCTGGGACCTGGAACGGGTCCTGGCCGAGGACGGCGCGCGGCCGATCATTTTCTACACCAATGCGGGGACCTGCTGGCGCCCTTACGTCAAGGGCATCAAAATGATGGTGAACAGCCTTTATAACGGAAACCGGCGGGAGGATGTCTGGCTGGACCGGTAGCGGTCTGACGCCCCGCCTCTCCCAACTGAGGAGGGGCGGGGCGCCGGGCCATTATTCCGCTGCCAGATTGGGCTGGAATGGCGCAACATCGGCGCGCTGGGCGTTATCCATCGGCTGCGGCCACCACTTATCCTCCCATTCCGAGAACAGCGGCTGCAGCTTGGGCAGCACCTTTTCGGCGAAGAGTTTGGTGTTGTACTTTGCCAGGTCCTTGCCCATGTTCCCGAACTGCAACAGCAGCATCAGATGCCCGACGTTCAGCTCGGTGGCGACCTCGGTCAGCTGCTCGACGACTTCCTCGGGGGAGCCGATGATGACGTAGCCGTCGCGAATGATGTCTTCCATCTGGGTCGCACGGCTCGCCGCGTTGGCGCGGGTGGCGGCACGCCCGACCTGGCTGGTCAGGCCGGCGCGCTGCGTCGCCTCGGTCACATAGCCCGGCGGCGTGGCCCACATCGGGTCGACAAACAGGCACCGCCCGAAGAAATATTCGGCGGCTTCCTTATACAGTTCGTAGGCCTGTTCTTTGGTTTCGGCGACGCCGACGAATTGCAGGAAGGCGGCGCGGTTCGGATTGCGGTCCTTGCCGAGGCGGTCCATCTCCGCCCAGAAGCCGTCCATCGTTTTCTTGCCGTCTTTGTATCCGTAATAGGACAGATAGGCGTAGACGTAGTCCATCTGCGCGCACCACTGCCAGGTTTCCACCGAGCCGCCGCCGGGGATCCAGACCGGCGGGTGCGGCTGCTGCACCGGGCGGGGCCAGATGTTGACGTAGCGCTGCTGGTTGAAGCGGCCGTTGAAAGCGAAGGTCTCCGGCTCCTGCCAGGCCTTCATCACCAGATCATGCGCTTCGTAATAGCGGTCGCGCAGCTGGCTGGGATTGGTGCCATAGGCGTAGCAATCGTCCATCGGGGTGCCGACGGGGAAGCCGGCGATCAGCCGCCCGCCGGAGATGACGTCGATCATCGCGAATTCTTCGGCGACGCGTGTCGGCGGGTTGTACAGGGCCAGCGAATTGCCCATGACGCAGATCTTGGCATTGCTGGTACGCCGCGCGAGGGTCGAGGCGATCAGGTTCGGAGACGGCATCAGCCCGTAGCCGTTGGAGTGATGCTCGTTCACGCAGATCGCGTCGAAGCCGCAATCGGCGGCGTATTCGAGCTCGTCCATGAAGTCGTTGTACATCAGATGCGCGCGCTTGGGGTCGAACAGCGAGGAATGGATGTCGACCCAGACCGAGGGGTGCTTCTCCCGGAAATCATCCGGCAGCTCGGTATAGGGCATCAGATGGAACCACATGAGCTTCATGGTGAGGGTCCTGGATTGGGGGGCGTTACCGGTGAGTATGGCGGGCTAATGGGTGGTTTCGTCAAGGTTTGGGGGTTCTCCGGCAGCGTTGACATCAACGCAACGGCGATAGTCCAACCCCGTCATGCCGACGGCGGTCGGCATCCACGCCTTTGTGATATCCGGCCAGAGAAAGGCGTGGATACCGACCTGCGTCGGTATGACGGGTGACAACGGCCGGCGTGTCATGCACCAGGCTGGTTGGCGGAAATTCGCCATCTGCGCCCCCATGCCCCCCTTGCCCAACCCCGTAACCCGTCCAATCATCCCCCCATGCAGCCCGCGCCCTTCACGCTCCGTCCCCCTCGACCCGGCGATATCGGCTGGGTGATCGAACGCCATGGCGCGCTCTATGCCGAGGAATATGGTTTCAACGCCCAGTTCGAGGCCCTGGTGGCCCAGGTCGCAGGCGCGTTCCTTGCCCGGCATGACCAGGCGCGGGAGCGTTGCTGGATCGCGGAGGGCGACGGGCAGCGGCTTGGCTCCGTCTTCCTGGTTCGCAAGACTGACGATATTGGCAAACTCCGCCTCCTGATCGTCGATCCCTCCGCCCGCGGTCTTGGGGTGGGCAAGGCGCTGGTCCAGACCTGCATCGATTTTGCCCGCGCCGCCGGTTACCGGCGGCTGACGCTCTGGACCAACGACATCCTGCTGGCGGCCCGTGGCATCTACCAGGCCGCCGGGTTCACGCTGATTGCCAGCGCCCCGCACAGCGATTTCGGCCCGGCGATGGTGGGGGAGGATTGGGAGCTCGATCTGAATTAACCTTTCATCCCGCGCGGAGCCGGGGTTAGGCTATCACGGTTGCATCCAAAGGGACTCCGCGCATGCGCCTGAAACTCGCGACCGTGCTTACCAGCCTTGTCATCGCCGCTCTTCCCGCAACGGCGCAGACCCTGACGGTCGCGACCGGCGGGGCTTTTACCTCGATGGATCCGCATTATCACAACCTGACGCCCAACAACGTCCTGACCTCCTACGTGTTTGAGCCGCTGCTGCGTTTCAATCCGGAATATCAGCCGGAAGCGGCTCTGGCCGTGTCCTGGAAGTCGATCGACGACACCACCTGGGAGTTCAAACTGCGGGAGGGGGTGAAGTTCCACGACGGCACGCCCTTTACCGCCGATGATGTCGCCTTCACTTTCGCCCGCATCCCACTGCTGCTGAACAGCCCGTCCAGTTTCAATTTCGCGGTCAAGCCGATCACCCGGATTGAGATCGTGGATCCCTTGACGATCCGGCTGCATTCCGCGACCGCCCTGCCCTTGCTGCCGTACAACCTGTCCAATGTGCGCATCATCTCCCGCAAGCATGGGGAGGGCGCGGGTACGCCCGATTACAACACCATGAAGGCCGCCATCGGCACCGGCCCCTATCGCGTGACCGAGGTCGCGGTTGGCGATCATGCGACGTTTGAGCGCAATGACGCCTGGTGGGACACCAAGCCGGCCTGGGCGAAGGTGAATTATCGCTCGATCGCCAATGACGCCTCGCGCAACGCGGCGCTGCAATCGGGTGATGTCGATATCATCGACGCGGTGCCGACGCGCGATATCGCGGATCTGAGCAAGAATCCGAAGGTGGTGATCGCCTCGGCGGCGGGGCAGCGGTTGATTTATCTGGGTCTGGATTCCGGCCGGGCGCAATCGCCCTTCGTGACCGATCACGACGGCAAGCCGCTGGCGAAGAATCCGTTGCAGGATGTCCGGGTGCGCAAGGCGCTGTCGCTGGCGATCAACCGGGCGGGGATCAAGGACCGCATCATGGACGGATTCTCCGCCCCAGCCGGGCAGGTCATGCCAGTGGGGGCGAGCGGGTATGAGGCGTCTTTGCCGCCCGATGCCTACGATCCCGAACAGGCGAAGAAGCTGCTGGCGGAGGCCGGTTACAAAGACGGGTTTGGCATCACGCTGCACGGGCCCAACAACCGTTACGTCAACGACAGTAAGATCGTCGAGGCCATTGCCCAGATGTGGACCCGGATTGGCGTCAAGACCTCGGTCGATACCATGCCCTCGGCGACGTTCTTCAGCCGCGCGGTCAAGGCCGAGTTCAGCATCCGCCTGACCGGCTGGGCGAGCGACACCGGGGAGGCCAGCAGCAATCTGACGGAGCTGATCGCTTCCTCCGCGCCCGAGAAGGGCCGTGGCGCGGTGTTCGACCCGTCGCGCTATGCCAATCCGGGTATCGACGCGCTCATTGAACGGTCCCTGACCATCATCGACACCCCGCAGCGGGAAGCGGTCTATCGGGAAGCGACGCGCCTCGCGATGCCCGACTATCCCATCATTCCCATCCACCATCAGGTGAATGTCTTCGCGATGCGCCCGGGTCTGGCGTTTCGGATGCGCATGCAGGAGGGGGTTCGCGCCTGGGAAGTCACGCCGAAATAGGCCCCATCACCGCACCGCGGTCTCATGCGCCAGCTTGGAGACGAACACCTGGCGGGTCTTGAACGACATCCAGACCCGCCTGCCCTCCAGGAAGTCTTCCCCGATCAGGGCATCACCGACGCCCGCGTCGGTTGGCAGCACGGTT
>CAIUPC010000538.1 GCA_903900905.1 uncultured Acetobacteraceae bacterium | reverse complement strand
GGGCGATGCCTTTCCGAACCGTGCGGGTTTACCCCACCCCCCAACCCCCACCCGCGAGGGGAGGGGGAGCGTTGTACGGGCACCTTTCGTCAACCCAACCCAACTCATCTTCGCCGCGACCTTTCTGGTCACCGCCTTTCTGATCCTGACCCCGCTGGCGTCGCTGCTCTATGGCAGTTTCCGCTCCGCCGGGCCGGGCGAACCGTCGGTGTTCACCTGGCGTAACTGGACGGATCTTGGCAGCGCCGCGATCGCGAATACGCTGGTCACGACCTGTTTCATCTCGGCCATCACCGCGGTGGTCAGCACCGCCGGCGGCGCCGCTTTGGCCTGGCTGATCTACCGCACCGATTTCCGCTTCAAGCGCAGCACCGTCGCGGCCGTCGGCCTCAGCTTCTTTTTCCCCGGCTTCATCCTGGCGATGGCCTGGGTCATCCTCGGCTCCCCCGGCGGCATCTTCAACGATGTGCTGGAAGAGTTGTTCGGCATCGAAGGCTTCAAATTCGACGTCTATTCCGTGTCCGGGATCATCTGGATCCAGATCCTGCACATCATTCCCTTCGCCTTCTTCACCCTGCGCGGGCCGCTGATCGCGATGGATTCCAGCCTGGAGGAGGCGGCCTATGCCTCCGGCGCCTCCCCCTGGCAGGTGGTGCGGCGGGTGACGGTGCCGTTGATGCTGTTTCCGATGTTGTCGAGCCTGCTGCTGTGCTTCGTTTTGTCGGTCGAGCAATTCGCCATCCCCGCCATGGTCGGCATACCGGGGCATGTGAACACGCTGGCGACGGAGCTTTATCTGCTCACCAGCTTCTCCCCGCCCAATACCGGCCTGGCGGCGGCAGTCGGCCTGTCCATGAGCGCGGTGACCGGCCTGACCATCTTCGCGCAGCGGCGGGTGGTGGCGAAGCGCGGTGCGCCGACGGTCAGCGGCAAGGGTTACCGGGTGCGGCCGCTGGCTTTGGGGAAATGGCGCTGGGCGGCGCAGGCAGCCGCGCTGTTCTACATCCTGATGAGCTTCATCATCCCGACATTGGCGCTGATTTACACCTCCGCCATCAAATTCTTCGTCGCCAACCCGATGCAGGCGGCTTACACCACCCGCCATTACCTCCAGATCTGGAACAGCCCGGGCACTGTGCGGGCGCTCTGGAATACCATCGTGGTGGCCGGCGGCGGTGCGGCGCTGGGGCTGATCCTCGGCACGTTGATCGCCTATTCCACGCACCGGCTGAAACCGCGGGGGCATCGGGCGCTGGACGTGCTGGCCTGCCTGCCATTCGGCATTCCCGGCATCGTCATCGGCCTCGGCTTCCTGTGGTCGTATGTGTATCTGCCGATTTACGGCACGCTTTGGGTGCTGGTGTTCTGCTACATGGCGCGGTTCCTGCCTTATGCCACCGAAACCATCGGGGCGCAGATCGTGCAGTTCGACAAGGTGCTGGAGGAAGCGGCCTGGGCGTCCGGCGCCAACCGCATCGCCAGCTTCCGCCGCATCGTGCTGCCCTTGCTGCGGCCGGCGCTGCAAAGCGGGTATTTCCTGTTGTTCATCGCCTATTTCCGCGAAATTGCGGCGGCGGCGCTGATCTACACGGCCTCGACCCAGGTGCTGTCGATCTCCATCTGGGCGTTCTTCGAGAATGCCAATTGGGGTGTCGCCAGCGCGCTGTCGATCGTCACCACCATCATCACCGTCGCGCTGATGGCCGCCGTCGCGCGCGCCAGCTTGCGGGTATAGGAGCGCGCGTATGAGCATCATCGTCCGCGATCTGGTCAAACGCTACGGCGACAAGACCATCATCGATGGCATCAGCTTCGAGATCGCGCAGGGGGAGTTGGTGTCGTTGCTCGGTCCCTCCGGCTGCGGCAAGACCACGACGCTGCGCTGCATCGCGGGGCTGGAAACGCCGGAATCCGGGTTCATTGCGATCGACGACATGGTGGTCTTCGATTCCAAAGCCGGGATCGTTGTGGAGCCCTATCACCGCGATATCGGCATGGTGTTCCAGTCCTATGCCATTTGGCCGCATCTGACGGTGTTCGAGAACGTGGCCTTCCCGCTGCGCATCCGCCGCCGCCCCAACACCGAGGTCGAAGCGCGGGTCACCAAGGCCCTGGCCATGGTCGGGCTGAGCGCGTTCCGCGACCGGTCGTCGCAGCAACTGTCGGGCGGGCAGCAGCAGCGCGTGGCGGTGGCGCGGGCGATCGTGCATGCGCCGGCGGTGCTGCTGTTCGATGAACCGCTGTCCAATCTGGACGCCAAGCTGCGCGACCAGACCCGCGCGGAAATCCGCAAGCTGCAGCGCGAGTTGAACGTCGCCACCGTCTATGTGACGCATGATCAGGCGGAGGCTTTGTCGCTGTCCGACCGCATCCTGGTGATGCGCGACGGTGTGATCCGCCAGCAGGGGACGCCGGAGGCGGTCTACGGCACCCCGCTGGATGCATTCGTGGCCGACGTCGTCGGACCGGCGAATTTTCTGCCGGTGACGGTGGTTGGCGCGGTCTCTGGCGGGGTTGGGTTTGTGTTGATGGACCGGGCAGGGGCAGAAAACCAACGCTCCCCCTCCCCTGGAGGGAGGGGGCTGGGGGGAGGGGGCAACCCCACGGAGCCCTATGGTTTGACCCCTCCCCCCAACCCCCTCCCGCAAGGGGCGGGGGAGAATTCAGGGGGCACTCACCCCTTCTGTCCGGCCACTGCCGGCCAGCCCAGCGACCCCTCCGGGCCGGGGCGGGAGCGGATCCACCAGGCCCAGTCCTCCGGCACCAGCGAAAACGGGTCATTCTGCCCTAGCTCCCGCGCCGCCCAGACGGGCCAGTGCGGGTTGGCCAAAGCCGGCCGGCCCAGGAACACCAGGTCGATCAACTGTTCCCGAATCACCCGATCGGCCACCTGCGGAATGCCGAGATTCCAGCTCACACCGACGGGAATGCCAACCTCCCGGCGGATGCGGGCGGCGCGGTCGACCATGAAGCCGACCTGATGGAAGGGCACGTCTTTCATGGCGTCGGTGTTGAGGCCGAGGCTGATATCCGCGAAGTCCAGCCCGTGCTGCTTCATTTCCCCGATCGCCCAGACCGCATCGTCGAACTGGATGCCAGCCTCGTTGAAGTCGTCGACCGCCAACCGCATGGTCAGCGGCAGCCGATCCGGCCAGACGGCGCGGACGGCGTCCAGTGCCTCCCGGTGGAAGCGCAGGCGGTTCTCGAGGCTGCCGCCGTATTGGTCGGTGCGCTGGTTCGCCAAGGGGGAGAAGAAGCTGGCGCCGAGGTAGCCGTGGGCGAAATGCATCTCCAGCCACTCAAACCCGCAATCCAAAGCGCGTTGGGCGGCGGCGGCATAGGCGCGATGGAGGTCGTGGATCTCCGCCACGCTGAGTTCCTGGACCGG
>CAIUPC010000537.1 GCA_903900905.1 uncultured Acetobacteraceae bacterium | reverse complement strand
TCCCGGGGGCGGTAACATAGTGAGAGATGGCAGCAAACACCGTCATCCTCGGGCTTGACCCGGGTACAAATGTTTCCGCTTCTGCCGCGATTGGTCCCCGGAACAAGTCCGGGGATGACGGTTTTGTCGTCCGCGGCTATGGCGCGCTTATCGTCCGAGGCGACGACGGCTTTATCGTCCGCGGCAAGGACGTCTTTACCGTCCGAGGCGACGACGGCTCTACCGTCCGAGGCGACGACGGCTCTACCGTCCGAGGCGACGACGGCTCTACCGTCCGTGGCGATGACGGTTTTATCGTCCGCGGCCGTGGCGTGTTTATTGTCCGCTGCACACGCCTGGCAAAGCCGGTCCAGCCCCGGCGTTCACCCCACCGCTCGCGATTTTCCCCACGGCAATGTCAGCGCCACCAGCACCCCGAGCAAATTGCCGCAGCCGGCAATGATGACCGTGGTGCTGTAGCCATGCGTCAGGTCGTACAGACGCCCGGCGAGCACCGGCAGCGTCACCGCGGCGATGCACCAGGCGATATAGAGCCGGCTGGCGACCCGGCCATAGGCCTCCGGCGACCAATAGATCGCGATGCCGCCGGCCATGGCGCCGGAGATGAAGCCATAGCCCATCCCCACCATCCCCAGCGCCACCGCCGCCACCAACGGGGAGGGGAACAGTGTCAGCATCACCGCCCCCATCAGCGCGAAACCCTGCGCCCCCGCGGCGACCAAAGGAACGGGGAAGCGGTCGGTCAGCCAGCCGCCGCTGAGCCGGGCGAAGGCGATGCCGCCCGTGATGGCGGTGGTGGCCGTCAGTGCCATCGCGGTGGTGCCGCCATAGGCCGCGACGATGCCGGCGGCCTGGCTCAATACCGTCAACCCGGCGGCGGCGGCGACGAAGAAGACGGTGAACATGCGGGCGAAGATCAACGCCCGTCCCTCCGCGCTGGCGGCCGATGCGGTGCGGCGCGGCAACACCGCCCCCGCATGGCGCAGCAGCGCGATGGCCATCAGCGCGGTCACCAGCAGTACGCAGGCCAGTGCCAGCAGCGTCGTGCGATAGCCAAAGGCGCCATTGGCCCAGCCGAACAACGGCGCGGCCACCATCGCCCCGGCTGGATACAGCCCGACGATATAGCCGTTCACCAGGCCTTTTCGGGTGGTGACCAGCATGTTCACGCTCTGCTGCGCCACGATATAGGCACCGCCGCCACCGAGGCCGAAGAGCACACCATAGCCAATCAGCAACTGGATCAACCCATTGGCGGTGGCGGACAGCAGAATGCCGCTGACCGTGGCCGCGCCGCTCAGCGCGATCAGCCGCTCCGCCGACAGCCGTCCAAACAGCAGCGGTGCCGCCAACATCCCAGCCGAGAACCCCACCGTCGCCAATCCGAACGCCAGCGACAGCGATGATCGGCTGAGCCCCAACTCCGCCTCGATGGGTTTGAGGAAGATGCTGAACGCGTACAGCGATCCCAACGGCAAATTCAAAATCGTCACGGCGGCGATGGCCGCCCAGGGTCGCTGGGGTCGCATTCTGGATTCCTCACGGTTGTCACGAAGCTAGCCGGGCGCGGGACGTGACGCCAACCGAGGGATCGGGCAGGATGCGCCATCCAAGAGAGCCAACAGGAGACGGAAATGCTGAAATTCGGCGTATCGATGTTCTTTACCGACTATTCCATGGGGCCGGGGGAACTCGGCCGCGCACTGGAAAGCCGCGGCTTTGAGTCGCTCTGGGCGCCCGAACACTCCCATATCCCGCTGACGCGCAAGTCGCCGTTCCCCGGCGGCGGCGATCTGCCGAAAAAATACTATGACTGCATGGACCCGTTCGTGACCCTGACCGCGGCGGCGATGGCGACCACGACCCTGAAAGTGGGCACCGGCATCTGCCTGATCCAGCAGCGCGACCCCATCCAGACGGCCAAGCTGGTGGCGTCGATCGATCAGGTCACCGGCGGGCGGTTCCTGTTCGGTGTCGGCAATGGCTGGAACCAGGACGAGATGGAGAATCACGGCACCGAATTCAAATCCCGCCACAAGCGCGCGCGGGAGAATATCGAGGCCATGAAGGAAATCTGGACCAAGACCAAGGCCGAATACCACGGCGAGTTCGTCAATTTCGACCCGATGATGACCTGGCCGAAGCCGGTGCAGCGGCCGCATCCCCCGGTGATCGTGGGCGGCGCCTTCCCCTACTCGGCGCGCCGCGCCATCCGCTATGGCGACGGCTGGATCCCGCAGGCCGCCCGCGGCGGCTACAAGGAAATCGCGGATATGATCCCCGAGTTCCGCAAGATGGCGGAAGAAGCCGGGCGCGATCCCGCCTCCATCGCCATCACCGTCTGGTTCCCACGCAATGATGTCGACCTGATGAAGCGCTATCTTGATCTTGGCGTGGAACGGGTGGTGTTCAACGTGGAATCGGTGGCCGCGGACCAGGGCCTGCCGGTGATCGATGGCATCGCCGAGCTGATGCGTAAAGTGAACGGGTGAGGGTGTTTCCGGGCCGTGGCTGGGCCTGTTGGGTCATGGCCACGGCCGGTGTGTTGCTGACCCTCACGCTCCCCGCCCAGGCGGCGGAGCTGAAGGTCGCAACCTGGAATCTGAACTGGCTGAGCGCCCGTCCGCCCGGCGCGGCTGGGCTGCCGCCGGATGTCAAGCCGCGCGGACCCGCCGATTTCGACGCTTTGCGCGGCTACGCCAGCGAACTCGACGCGGATATCGTCGCGATGGAGGAGGTTGACGGGCGCGATGCCGCCGCCCTCGTCTTTCCCGCCGACCGCTACTCCATCCATATGACCCGCGACCGCGTCACCCAGCGGGTCGGCTTTGCCGTGCGGCGGGGGCTGCATTACGATATCAACCCGGATGTCAGCGCGCTGGCCGGCGGACCTGGGGCGCATCTGCGCAGCGGCGCGGATATCACGTTGCGGCTGGCATCGGGGAGCTTGCGCCTGCTGGCGGTGCATCTGAAGCAAGGCTGCCAGTTTGATCGTTTCGACAAATCCAACCGGCGCGCCTGCCTGCTGCTGCACGAGCAGGTCCCGCCGTTACGGGACTGGATCGCGGCGCGGCGGGAAGAGGGCATACCGTTCCTGATCCTGGGCGATTTCAACCGGACGATGGATAAGCGCGACCAATTTCTGGCGGAATTGCGCCAGATCATGCCGCTGGACCGCGCGACCGAAGGCCGCAGCAGCCCGTGCTGGGGGGCGGAGGCGTTCATCGACCACATCCTCGCCGGCGGCGGCGCGCGCGCCTGGATGCGCAACGACTCCCTGCGTGTGCTGCGCTACCGGGAGACCGATCCGGCCTGGAAAGAGAAACTGTCCGACCATTGCCCGGTGTCGGTGCGGCTGACGGTGCCTGATGCCGGAGGTTGAGGGGGGGGGGCCGCGGATCGTCTGGCATCGAAGGCATGAACATGTTTGGATCAAACCAAGCGACGTAACCTTTGACCGATCGCTATCTGGCTAAACCGTCATGGCCCGGCTTGTCCCTACCGGATTAACAGATCGCCGAAACGAAAAAATGGCAGGTGGGG
>CAIUPC010000536.1 GCA_903900905.1 uncultured Acetobacteraceae bacterium | reverse complement strand
GGATCACGCTGATCAGCGCGCATCTGATTTTCTTCACCCTCGAACTGAACCGCATGGATGATGCGGTGCTGGAAGCCAAGCAAAGCGACACGTCCTTGGCGCGCTATGCCCCCTGGCTGCGCGACCTCCGCGTGTTCCGTCCGCACCAGCTGTCTGATGAGGTCGAGAAGCTGCTGCACGATCAGGCGGTCACGGGGCGCGCGGCCTGGAGCCGGCTGTTCGATGAGACCATGGCCTCGATGCGCATCCCCCTGAACGGGGAGGAGCTGACCGTCAGCGCCACGCTGAACAAGCTGTCCGACCAGGACCGCTCGGTACGCGAAGCCGCCGGCAAGGCGGTGGGCCAGGCCTTCGGCGAGCGCATCAAGCTGTTCTCCCTGATCACCAACACTTTGGCCAAAGACAAAGAGATCAACGACACCTGGCGCCATTACGAGCGCCCCGGCAGCTATCGCAACCGCTCCAACATGGTGGAAGACGAGGTCGTTGACGCCCTGGTGACGGCCGTCCGCGGCTCCTACGGCCGGTTGTCGCATCGGTACTACGCCCTGAAGGCCAAATGGCTGGGCCTGCCCAAGCTGCAACACTGGGATCGCAATGCGCCGCTGCTGAACGACGTGGACCGGGTGATCCCCTGGGGCGAAGCGCGGGAGCGGGTGCTCAGTGCCTACGGCGCCTTCAGCCCGGATCTCGCCGCCGTGGGCAAGCGCTTCTTCGACAACCAGTGGATCGACGCCGGCCCCACGCCGGGCAAATCCGGCGGGGCCTTCGCGCATCCGACCGTGCCGAGCGCGCATCCCTATCTGCTGCTGAACTACCACGGGCGCACCCGCGACGTGATGACGCTGGCACATGAGCTCGGCCACGGCGTGCACCAGGTGCTGGCGGGCGGGCAGGGCTACCTGATGTCCGGCACGCCGCTGACCCTGGCCGAAACCGCCTCGGTCTTTGGGGAGATGCTGACCTTCCGCGCCTTGCTCGACGCCGCCACCCCGGCGCAGCGCCGGGTCATGCTGGCGTCGAAGGTGGAGGACATGCTGAACACCGTTGTCCGCCAGATCGCCTTCTACCAGTTCGAAACCCGCCTGCACGATGAACGCAGGTCCGGGGAGATGGTGCCGGAACGGCTGGGCGAAATCTGGCTGGATGTGCAGACCGAGAGCCTCGGCCCGGCGTTTGAGTTTACCCCGGAATACAGCGTCTTCTGGTCCTATGTGCCGCATTTCGTGCACTCGCCGTTCTATGTCTACGCCTATGCCTTCGGGGATTGCCTGGTGAACGCGCTGTATTCGGTGTTCCAAAACGGGCATCCGGGCTTCCAGGCCAAATACCTGGATATGCTGCGCGCCGGCGGCACCAAACGGCACAAGGAGCTGCTGGCCCCGTTCGGGCTGGATGCGTCGGACCCCGCGTTCTGGACCAAGGGCCTGGATGTGATCTCGGGCTTCATCGATGAGTTGGAGCAGGCGGGGTGAGGGTGGTGTGGGTTTCTCCCCCTCCCCTTGCGGGAGGGGGCCGGGGGGAGGGGGCAAATTCCCACCCAACTCCCCTGGATCACGCCAAAACCATGCGCCGGGACGCAACCCCGGCAGAAAAGCGCATCTGGCAAGGTCTACGCGGCCAGCAGCAGGGCGGCCTGAAATTTCGCCGGCAGGTTCCCATCGGTCCGTTCATTGCGGATTTTTACTGTGCTGCGGCTCGGTTGGTGGTCGAACTGGATGGTATTTCGCATATTGGTCCCACGAACGATGATGCCCGGGATGCATGGATGCGGCGGCGGGAACTGACCGTGCT
Source organism: uncultured Acetobacteraceae bacterium (assembly GCA_903900905.1). Classification (GTDB taxonomy): domain Bacteria; phylum Pseudomonadota; class Alphaproteobacteria; order Acetobacterales; family Acetobacteraceae; genus Rhodopila. Next base: position 110 of record CAIUPC010000536.1, on the reverse strand, counting down.
GCGTTTCTCGAATTACGACGCATTGAGTAATCCCGAGGGGGTTTTGTTGGCTATCAAGGAAGCAGCCGTACGGTTGACCCCTCCCCCCAACCCCCTCCCGCAAGGGGAGG
>CAIUPC010000535.1 GCA_903900905.1 uncultured Acetobacteraceae bacterium | reverse complement strand
TTTCCCATACGGGTGGTTCCGGTCCAGCATGCCGAGGATTGGACAGGGAGGAAATGGGTATGAGCGGACATCCCGAGGGCGAGCCGTGGCAATGGCCGGAAACCACCTGGCGCCGCATTGTCGGCCGCGCCCGCGCCGGGCGCAGCCTGGCGCCAACAGCCTGGCCGAATGGCGCGCGGTGCGCCGTGGCGCTCAGCTTCGACGCGGATCATGAAACCAACCCGCTGCGCGACGGTGACGAAAGCCCGATGCGCATCAGCCAGGGCCAGTACGGCCCGCGCCAGGGCATGCCCCGCATCCGCCGCCTGCTGGCCCGCGAGTCGATCCCGGCCAGCTTCTACTACCCGGCCGTCTCCGCCCTGCTCCACCCCGACGAGGTCCGCGGCGTCGCCGCCGAAGGCCACGAGATCGGCATTCACTCCTGGATCCACGAAGCCAATACCAGCCTGCCGCGAGAAGCCGAACGCGACCTGACCTTCCGGTCGCGCGACGTGCTGGCGAAGATTTCCGGCGTTGATATCGTCGGCATCCGGACGGCGAGCTGGGATTTCTCGGTCAATACGCTGGACATTATCCGCGAGATGGGGCTATTATATGACAGCTCACTCATGGGCGACGATGACGCCTATGAACTGACCGACCAGGGCGAACCAACCGGCATCGTAGAACTACCACCGGAATGGATCCGCGATGACGCGGTTTATTTCAACATGCTCCGCTTCGCCAATCTGCGCCCCTACACCCCACCATCCGCGGTGGAGGAGATTTTCACCGCGGAATTCGATGGCGCGTGGGAGGAAAAGGGCATGTTCCTGCTAACCATGCACCCGCACATTATCGGCCACCGCTCCCGCATGCCGCTACTGGAACGATTGATCGCGCATATGAAGGCAAAGGGCGGGTGCTGGTTCGCGACACATGCGCAGATCGCGGCCTGGTGCCGGGATCACGCGGCTTCGTAAATGGCTGAAATATTTTTGTTCCCGTTAACGATTTCTCAACCATTGAGGCCTTAAACGGAAGACGGCGGCCGGATAGTCCGGCCGCCGTTCACCAGGCAAGGAGACAAAAGATGTTCACGAGACATCTCAAGCTTCCGAAGTGGATCATGGTGATCCTGACACTCAATGTCAAGATCATCGTGCAACGCTAAGGGAGTAGGGCCAGATCGCAAGGTCTGGCCTGCTCCCTGCCTGGTGGCATACTACTGTATGCGCAACATCTAACCCAGCAGCCGCTTCAGCGTCTCGTTGATCAGCGCCGGGTTTCCCTTCCCGGCCATGGCCTTCATCGTTTGACCCACAAAGAACCCGAACAGCTTGTCCTTGCCGGAGCGGTATTCCGCCACCTTGTCCGGATTGGCCGCCACAATCGCCGCCGCCGCCGCGTCGATCGCGCTGGTGTCGGTGACCTGCTTCAGCCCCTTTTCCTCGACGATATCAGCCGGCGCCTTGCCGGTTTCCACCATCGCCTCGAACACATCCTTGGCGATGCGGCCGTTGATGGTCTTGTCCGCCATCAGATCCAGCAGAGCACCCAGATTGGCCGCGCTGACCGGGGAGGTCTCGATCGTCGCCCCGGTCCGATTCAGGGCGGCAAAGAAATCGCCGGTCACCCAGTTGGCGGCGATCTTGGCATCGCGGCCCTTGGCGACGGTTTCGAAGAATTCCGCCGTCGCTTTCTCGGCCACCAGCACGCCGGCATCGTAGGGGGTCAGGCCATACTCGGATTTGAACCGCGCCTGCTTCGCATCCGGCAGTTCCGGCAAGGCGGCTTTCAGACCGGCGATCCAGTCCTCATCCAACACCAGCGGCAGCAGGTCGGGGTCGGGGAAATAGCGGTAGTCGTGCGCGTCTTCCTTCGACCGCATCGGCCGCGTGATGCCGCGATTGCTGTCAAACAGCCGGGTTTCCTGCACCACTGTGCCGCCGCTCTCCCACACTTCAACCTGGCGCGCGGCCTCAGCCTCGACGGCCTGCATCACGAAGCGGATGGAATTGACGTTCTTCACCTCGCAGCGCGTCCGATACGGCTCGCCATGCTTGCGCACCGAAACGTTCACGTCGGCACGCATGGAGCCTTCCTCCATGTTCCCATCGCAGGTGCCGAGATAGCGCAGGATCGACCGCAGCTTGCGCAGATAGGCGCCCGCTTCCTCCGGCGAACGGATGTCGGGTTCCGACACGATCTCCATCAGCGCCACGCCGGAGCGATTGAGATCAATGAAAGTCTTGGTGGGATGCTGATCGTGCAGCGACTTGCCGGCGTCCTGTTCCAGATGCAGCCGGGTGACGCCGATTTCCTTGGTGGAGCCATCCGACAGCTCGACCTCGATCACACCGGTGCCGACGATCGGATGCTCGAACTGGCTGATCTGATAGCCCTGCGGGAGATCAGCGTAGAAGTAATTCTTGCGGTCAAAGCGGCTGACCTTGTGGATCACCGCGTTCAGGCCGAGGCCGGTGCGCACCGCCTGGGCCACCGCCTCCCGGTTGATCACCGGCAGCATGCCCGGGAAGGCCGCGTCCACGAAGCTGACCTGCGTATTGGGTTCCGCCCCGAAGGTGGTGGCGGAGCCGCTGAACAGTTTCGCGTTGCTGATCACCTGCGCGTGGACCTCAAGCCCCACCACGACTTCCCAGGGACCCGTGCTGCCTTCAATCGCGTATGTCGTCATTGCCATTCCCTTTGGAATCGTGCGCCGTCGGTGCCACCCCGCGCTCGTGCCGATGCCACGCTCGCTCTACCTCTCTGCGTCATCCCCGGGCTTGTCCCCTTCGTCATCCCCGCGCTCGTCCCCTTCGTCATCCCCGGGCTTGGCCCGGGGACCAAGGTTTCCGCATGTGCCGCGACTGGTCCCCGGGACAAGCCCTGGGATGACGGGGTGTTGACACCGGGGGATGACGGGATGTTGACGCCCGGGGATGACGGGATGTCGACACCCGGGGATGACCAAATTTTGGCGCCTGATAATGGCGCGATGTTGACGCCAGACGGTGCCGCGTGCGGGGGAAAGAGTGCTCTGTCCTCATCTTGGCCACGCCCGCACCGCCAAAAATCCGCCGTCGATCGGCAGCATCACCCCGGTGATCCAGCGCGCCTCATCGCTCGCCAGGAACACCGCGGCATTCGCCACGTCCCAGCCGGTGCCCTCTGTCTGCAACGGCACCGACAGGCGCCGCCGCTCCCGCCCCGCTTCACCCAGGCGCGCGACCATCGGCGTATGCACCGTGCCCACAACCAGGCAATTGGCCCGGATGCCGTGCTGCGCGTAATCGGCGGCGATCGACAGCGTGAAACCGTGCATGCCCGATTTGGTCGTCGCATAGGCGACCGCGCCGGAAGTGCCGGACAGGCCAATCGCCCCGGCGGTCGAGGATACGTTGATGATCGCGCCGCCACCGCTTTCGCGCATGCGCGGCAGGCAGGCTTTGCAGCTCATCAGCAGCGACGTCAGATTGGCCTGGAACACCGCGTTCCATTCCGCCAGTTCCAGTGTCTCCGGCGTGCCGGCGCTGCCGATACCGACATTGTTGTGCAGGATGTCCAACCGGCCGTAGCGGTCCACGGCGAATGCCGCCATGGCCTCGGCGGCGTCCTGCTGCGAGACATCGGCCGCGAAAGCGGCCGCCTCGCCGCCCTCGGCCCGGATCTGTTCGGCCAGAGCCTCCCCGCGCGCCAGGTCGCGGTTGACCAGCACCACCTTGGCGCCCTCGCGGGCGAACAGGATGGCGGTCGCGGCGCCGTTGCCGACACCCTCGCCACGAGAGGCAGCACCGGTAACGATCGCGACCTTACCGGCGAGGCGCGTGCCCATGCTCACTGCCCCGCCCGAATCTGCGGCAGAGCGGTGAAGCCCGCCGCCCGCTCGATTTCGGCCGACACCGCGAACACAGTTTCCTCATCGAAGGGTCGGCCGATAATCTGCAGACCCAGCGGCAGGCCGTTCGCATCCAGCCCGGCGGGCACGGATATCGCCGGCACCCCGGCCAGATTGGCGCCGACGGTGAAGACGTCGTTCAGATACATCTTGATCGGGTCGTCCATATTCTCCCCCTGGGCAAACGCCGCGTTCGGCGCCGTCGGCGTCAGGAGGGCATCAACCTGAGAGAAGACATCGTTGAAATCGCGCAGGATCAGCGCCCGGATCTTCTGCGCCCGCAGATAGTACGCGTCGTAATAACCGGCGGACAGGACGTAGGTGCCGATCATGATGCGGCGGCGGACTTCGGGTCCGAAGCCGGCGGCGCGGGTATTGCCGTACATCTCGGCCAGTTCGCCGCCGTCTTTGCGCAGGCCGAAGCGGACGCCGTCATAGCGGGCGAGGTTGGACGATGCCTCCGCCGGCGCGACGATATAATAGGTCGCAAGCCCGTATTGGGTGTGTGGGAGGGAGACATCGACGATCTCCGCCCCTGCTTCCCGCAGCCAGGTCAGGCCCTGCTGCCACAGCGCCTCGATCTCTGCCGGCATGCCGTCGGCGAGGTATTCCCTGGGGACACCGATGCGCAGGCCTTTGACCCCGCGCTTGCAGGCGGCTTCGTAGTCCGGCACCGGGCGTTCGGCGCTGGTGGAGTCCTTCGGGTCGAATCCGGCCATGGACCCGAGCATGATCGCGCTGTCCTGGACGGTGCGGGCGAAGGGGCCGGGATGGTCGAGCGAGCTGGCAAAGGCCACCACCCCCCAGCGGGAGCAGCGGCCGTAGCTCGGCTTCACCCCGACCAGGCCGCAGAACGCCGCCGGCTGGCGGATCGACCCGCCGGTATCCGTCCCGGTCGCGCCCATCGCCATCCGCGCCGCGACGGCCGCCGCGGACCCGCCCGAGGACCCGCCGGGCACCAGCACGGCATCCGGGTCCCGCAGCCGCTTCCACGGGTTTTCCACCGGCCCGAAGGCCGAGGTCATGTTGGACGAACCCATCGCGAATTCATCGAGGTTCGCCTTGCCCAGGAACACCGCCCCGTCGCGCAGCAGATTGGCGGTCACCGTGCTTTCGTACGGTGGCACGAAGGGTTCCAGAATCCGGCTGCCGGCGGTGGTGCGGACGCCTTCGGTGCAGAACAGGTCCTTGATCGCCAGTGGGATGCCGGTCAGCGCGCCATGCTCGCCCTTCGCCAGCGCCGCGTCGGCGGCCTGCGCCTGCGCCAGCGCCTTGGAGTGGCTGACGGTGATGAAGGCGTTCAGGCGCGGGTTCAACGCCTCGATCGCAAGCAGATGCGCCATGGTCAGGTCCACGGCGGAGAAGCGGCCCGCGCGCAGCCCGTCCCGGGCTTCGGCGATGGTCAGATCCGTCAACATTATTCCACCACCTTCGGCACCGCGAAAAATTCCCCGTTGCGATCGGGGGCATTGGACAGCACTTGCTCGGGATAGCCGCCATCGGTGACGACATCGTCGCGCATGCGCATCGCCATCTGAGCGCCGCCGGTCAGCGGCTCGATACCGTCCACGTTCACTTCATTGAGTTGCTCAATCCAGCCGAGGATGGAATTGAGCTCGTGTTGCAGGGATTCCACCTGATCCTCCTCCACGCGGATGCGCGAGAGGGAGGCGATACGGCGGATGGTCGCGGGATCGAGCGACATGGGGGATTGTCTGCCTTGGCTGAACGGAAGGCGCGGACCATACCGATGCGCCGGACGCTCTTCAACCGGCGGGGATCACGCCGAACCCGCCGGCGCCGCAGCATGGGCCTCTGTGATCGCACCGAGCACGGTTTGCGGGTCCGCTGGCTGTGCCATGGCTTCGGCCTCGGCATCGCTGCGGTTTTTGATCATCGGGTTATCCCGCCGGGCTTCTTCCAGAAGCTGGATGATCTTTGCGATCTTCTGCTCGCTGACAATCGCCAGTTCCATGATCAGCAACTCGCGGTGCTGGGCCAGCTGGTCCTCGCGCTTCTGGGCGGCGAAGATCAGCAGGACCACGTAAAACGCGACGAGGGCCATGGCACTGGCCAGCCAGACAAAAGGCGGTGGATCGAACGGCACCCCGCCTTGCACATCGATGGTCAGGTTCACGGTGATCCAGGCGATCACGACACCTGTCACGATCGCCAGGCATCTGGTCGACGCCATGTGCCCGGTCACCCGGTCCAGCATCCGCTGCATCCATGGAGCGCGCCCGTGATGATCGGCGCGTAGCTGAGCGACCGAGTGGAGCGTTTGCTCGATATGGTCAGGTGTGGTCGCGAGCGGCGGGTCCGGATTGGGCATGCGGCCTCCTAATCCGCAGACATACAGGCTCGGCGTGTCAGGCCCGCAGGGACGGAAACTACGCGCGCTGGTGATGGCCCGACATGCGAGCGCCCGCTTTCTAACTTGGCGCCTCGCCCACAGCGGACCATACACACCGCATGGCGCTCTTCACCCTGCCCGAACTCCGTGCCCAACTGACCCGCGAACAGCGGTTGATCGGGCTTGACCCCGGCAGCAAGACCATCGGCGTGGCTTTGTCGGATGTGCTGCTCACCCTCGCCTCCCCTTATGGGTCGATCAAACGCGGCAAGCTGAAGGTCAATGCCGGGGAGGTCCTGGCCATCGCCCGGAAAGAGGGCGCGGGCGGGCTGGTCGTCGGCCTGCCGCTCTCGATGGACGGCACCGCCGGGCCGGCGGCGCAGGCAGCCAGAGACTGGACCTTGGCCCTGTCGGAGGCGACCGGCCTGCCGGCAACCTTATGGGATGAACGCCTCTCCAGCGCCGCGGTGAACCGGTTCCTGGTGGGGGAAGCCGATCTGACGCGGAAGAAACGGGCAGAGGTCGTGGACCGCGCGGCGGCGGCCTGGATGCTGCAGGGGGCTTTGAACGCAGGCGGTTGAGAGTGGGCACCTGACCTCCCGGTTGAGGCAGTGTACCATCGTCATCATATCAAAAATGACACTGGACGATATATCTGCGCGAATGCGTGGCAATTTTTCCATTGTCCCTCGCAAAAGAGAGAAATTCCTTGATTTTTGCGGGTTTTCTGGTATACGGAGTCCATAAAAGGAATGCAGAATGACTCGTCAACAGCATAAACGATTGAATGTAACGGCTTTTGTAGTGGCGGCCATCGTTGTCGTGATCGCGACCGATCAGCCCAGTGGGATTCTGAGCCACAATCTGCCGCAGTTCCTGCAGCAGTCGGCGACGATCGAGTTCAACACCGATGCCGGCGCAATCGGAAAGACAACGCTTTCGACCGAAGCAAAATAAGCGCCCTATCGCATGCTGACGCAGCTCGGAAAGACCGATCCGTCGCCTATGGTCCGAAAGCCGGAATCGCTGTAGCTCTCCGCTGGAACACGCCCTGAACCAGGAGAGATACATGAAAGCCGAGGACCTCCGCGCCATCCAGGCGCCCCTGAAGCAGCTCTATCGCGACCAGCCGGACGCCGCTCTGATCCCCGCGCGCGCCGAGGGCAGCCTCGACCCCAACGACATCGCGATTGTCGTCGATAGCTGGCACAGCAAAGTGACAGCCGGTCTGCACAAGGCCGGCGGTGGCAGCGGCGAACTCGCCTGCTCCGCCGACATGCTGCTGGAAGCCGTTGTGGGCTGCGCCGGCGTCACCCTGCGCGCGGTCGCCACCGCGATGGGCGTCACCATTCGCGGCGGCAAGGTGATCGCCGAAGGCATCTGGGACGCGCGCGGCACCCTCGCCATCGACCGCAACGCGCCCGTTGGCCTGACGGAAGTAACGCTGCGCTTCGATGTCGATTGCGACGCGGATGCCGCCAAGCTGGAGCGGATGATCCAGACCACCGAACGCTATTGCGTGGTCCTGCAGACCATTAAGAACCCGCCGAAGATTTCCGTCGCGATTGCGTGAAGCGGCCCCCCGGTGTCCCCTCACGGGGCACCGGGACCGACGCTTTTATCCCAGGACTCCCAAAGCAGCCGTCACGCCGAACTCCCCGGGCAGCGCGCCCTTGGGGAACAGCCTTGTGACATGGCCGATTTTACGGCCTGGGCGCGCTTCAGCTTTGCCATAATGGTGGGGGATCAGGCCGGGTGTGGCCAGAATTTCCGGCCAAAGGGCGGCTTCCTCGGGACCAACCAGGTTCTTCATCACCGCATCCGAATGCCGCACCGCGGGCGGTAACGGCAGCCCGGCGATGGTCCGAATATGCAGTTCGAACTGGCTCATCGGACAGGCGTCGATCGTCCAGTGGCCGGAGTTGTGTGGCCGTGGCGCGATCTCATTAGCGAGGACCCGTCCGTCCTTATCGACGAACATCTCGACCGCCAGCAAACCGACCAGATCCAGCGCGCCGGCGATGTCACGGGCGATGCGCTGGGCGGCCTGATCGACGTCCTCCGAGATCCGGGCCGGCGCCAGTGTGAGATCGAGGATATGGTCGCGGTGCCGGTTCTCGACGGTGTCGAAGGCGGACATCGCCCCATCGGCGCCCCGGCCAATCACGACGCTGATCTCCCGCGCGAAATCGACGAAGCCTTCGAGAATGAGCGGCCGCGGGGCGAGGCGTTCAAAGGCGGGTGCCAGATCTTCCGGCCGGCGCAGCATCGCCTGGCCCTTGCCGTCATAGCCCAGCCGGGTGGTCTTCAGCACCGATGGCAGCCCGAGCTGCGCGACGGCGGCTTCCAGCTCCGCCAGGGTCTCAACGACGATCCAGGGCGCGGTCGCGACGCCGGCCGCGTTCAGGAAGGATTTTTCCGCCTGGCGATCCTGACTGATCCGCAGCACCGATGGCGCCGGGCGGACGGGTTTCAGGGAGGCGAGAAGGTCCAACCCCTCCGCGCTGACATTTTCGAACTCAAAGCTGATCACGTCCACCGCGGCGGCGAAGGCGCGCAGGGAGGCCGGGTCGGTGTAGTCGCTGATCGTGACGGCGTTGGACACCTGGGCGGCGGGGCTGTCGGTCTCCCGCGTCAGGATATGGCATTTGTAGCCGAGCCGGGCCGCGGCCAAGGCCGACATGCGCCCCAGTTGCCCCCCCCCGACAAGACCGATCGTGCTGTTAGGCGGCAGCGCACCCATCACGCGGGATCATCAACCGGTTCGAAGGCCACGGCCGCGGCCTGTTCGGCCCGGACCGCATCGAGGCGTTCGGCCACGACGGGATCGTGCAATGCCAGGATCGAAGCCGCCAGCAACGCCGCGTTCACCGCGCCTGCCCGGCCGATGGCCAGCGTGCCAACGGGAATGCCGGCCGGCATCTGCACGATCGAGAGCAGGCTGTCCTGCCCCTTCAACGCATGCGATTCCACCGGCACGCCGAGAACCGGCAAGGGGGTCCAGGCGGCACACATGCCCGGCAGATGCGCCGCGCCGCCAGCGCCGGCGATGATGGCATGCAGCCCGCGTGCGCGCGCCGTGGTGGCATAGTCGCGCAGCCGATCGGGGGTGCGATGGGCGGAGACGATGCGGCACTCATGGGCGATGCCCAGGCGGTCCAGCATGGCGGCGGTGTGGCGCATGGTGGGCCAGTCCGACTGGCTGCCCATGATGATGCCAACGCGCGCCTGGGGGGCGGTGTCCCCCATCTCAGGCGATGTTATCCGGGATGAGGCGGCTTTCGAGCCAGCTGACCTCGTCCTTAAGCATCAGCTTGCGCTTCTTCAGCCGCTGCAAATGCAATTGATCGGACGGTCCATGGTCGGCCAGCCGCGCGATCACCGTGTCGAGGTCACGGTGCTCACTCCGCAGCTCGTGCAATTTCCGCAGCAGCGAATCCCGGTCTGTCAGCATGGGATTATCATAGCATGGAACTTTCTGCCGCGCCCACCCGCCGCGCGGGCGATTTGGCTGGTTTCAAGTGTGGCAACCGCGTTACGCTGCCCTGCCGCCACCAAGGTGGCGGTGTGCGACCAACCGGTACTCAACGGAGGTACAACGCTCATGAGCTATTCGACCCGTCTCGATGCCCTGAAGCAGCGCCATGCTTCGCTCGAATCCCGCATTCATGACGAGGATATTCGACCCCGGCCCGATACGACGACATTGACCCGATTAAAGCTGGAGAAGCTGCATCTGAAAGAGGAAATGGAAAAGCTGCTCGCTTTGGTTGACTAAGGACTAAGCTGCCTCATCCGCCTCTGGCGGCGGGGGCAGCGGCACCGTGCGGCCTTCGCGTTGCAGGCGCTCATTCGCCGACGCGACGGCCGCATTCAGGTCGCCCTGGCTGCACAGACCAAGGATCACCGGGTCGCGCGGCTTGATATTGGCGCTGTTCCAATGCGAACGGTCGCGGACCTTTTGAATGGTCTCTTTGGTGGTTCCCATCAGTTTACCAACCTGGGCTTCCGTCAGCTGCGGGTAGTTGCGCAGCAGGAAGGCGATGCCGTCCGGGCGGTCATTGCGCTTGGCCACGGGGGTGTAGCGCGCGCCACGCTGGCGCTTCGGCGGCGGCAGGGTGCTGGCGATGAGTTTCAGGCGCCCGTTGGGATCCGCCTCACAGCGCTTGATATCCGCCGCGGTCACCTGGATGTTCGCCACCGGGTCGTAGCCGACAATGCCCTGCGCGACCTCTCCGTCAGCGATCGCCTGAATCTCAAGCGGATGCATCCCGCAGAAATCGGCGATCTGCGTGAAGGTCAGCGCGGTCTTCTCGATCAGCCACACGGCGGTGGCCTTGGGCATCAGCGGCAAGGACATGGCATGTTACTTTCTGGGGCGCACAAGGGTGGGTACACCGGGCCAGGCCGCGGGCGCGGCAAGGCGCGGGGTATGGCAAGCCCCCCGCCCGGGGTCAAGCAGTTTGGCATCCCATTTTCACCATATGTCCCAAACGCCAGGCTTCTATGATGCACGGGACGCAATGATCAGGAGTGAATACCATGGCGATGGACGAAGACTTGCCGCTCCGCAAACGGACGCGGCTGGAGAAACTGGTGCTGGATACGCTCGGCATTGATGAATTACGCGACTATATCAGCGAGTTACAGGCGGAAATCGCCCGGGTGGAGGCGGATATCACCCGCAAGAACAGCCATCGCAGCGCCGCCGATGCCTTCTTCAAGCGGCCTTGATGCAAAAAGGGGGAGCCAGACTGGCTCCCCGATATTTGCGTGCTTCAGGCCGCTTGCGCGGCCGGTGCGGCCTCCGGATCATTGGCGATCGCTGATTGCGCCGTGCCACCAATGGCGATCCGGCGCGGCTTCAGCGACTCGGGCACCACCCGCTTCAGCCCGACATGCAGCAGCCCGTTTCGCACATCCGCCCCATCGACCACGATATGGTCGGCCAGGGTAAACCGGCGCTCAAACGCGCGGCCGGCAATGCCGCGGAACAACAGTTCGGTCTTCGGCCCTTCGGACGGAACGCGGCCGGTCACGAACAGCGCATTGTCCTTGACCACGAGGTCGAGATCCTCCGGGCGGAAACCCGCCACGGCCACGGTCAGGCGGTAGGTATCCTCACCGGTCTTCTCGATATTGTACGGGGGGTAATTGGCCTCGGTTGCCGAAGCCGCAGTATCCGCGAGGCGCGCCAAACGGTCGAAGCCGATGGCGGTACGGAACAGAGGGGAGAAATCGAACGTCGTCATGGGAAACCTCCTGCGATAGCAAGGTCAAACATCTCGGATCCCCCATCATGGGGCGACCCAGGCTCAGTCTCCGAAACCCCATTGGGCATTTCGGATAATGGCGAGATGGGAAGCGTGACCGCTGTCGTCAAGAGGCGTGGGGTGCGCGGTTGCGCGCACCCGGGCCGGTTTTTTACGCCTTGAGGCCGAGACCAGCGAAGCGCTTGTTGAACTTGGCCACCTGACCGCCGGTGTCCATCATACGCTGCACGCCGGTCCAGGCCGGATGCGACTTCGGGTCGATGTCGAGGCGCAGGGTGTCGCCTTCTTTGCCCATGCAAGACCGCGTCTGGTAGGTCGTACCGTCGGTCATGATGATGGTGATGTTGTGGTAGTTGGGGTGAATGCCCGGCTTCATGAGGTTCGTCCTTAAAAGATGGCGCAGACGATCCCGACCGGCCGCGCGAAGGGGGGGCGTATAGCGGGTGAACGCGCGGGGCTCAAGGGGGCGTACGCGGGCGCGATTTCATCCCGGAATCCATGGACCCGACCGCCCGGACCCCGTATCAGGACGCATCCGGCGGAGACCCCCGATACCCATGCTCAAACGCCTGCTTGTCCGCCTGGTTGATGCCAGCCGCCGGAATGCCGCCCTCGTCATGCTGGGCGCGTTGCTGCTCGCCGGCTTCTCGGGCTGGTTTGCTTCCGGGCATTTGGGGGTCAGCACCGACACCGACCTGATGTTCGCGCCCAGCCTGCCCTGGCGGCAGCGCGCGGCCACCATGGACAAGGCCTTCCCGCAATTCCGTGATCTGCTGGTCGCCGTCATCGACGCGCGCGAACCCGAGGAGGCCGAGGCCACCGCCGCCGCCCTGGCCGAGAAGCTCGCCGCCGACACCGTACACTTCACCAGCGTCCGCCGCCCCGACGCGCTGCCCTTCTTTCGTAAGGAAGGCCTGCTATTCCTGGAACCGAAGCAGCTGTCGAACCTGATGGATCAGACCATCGACGCGCAGCCCTTCCTGGGGCAGCTCGTGGCTGATCCAACGGCGCGCGGGCTGTTCGCGGCCTTGTCCCTGCTGGGCATGGGTGCCGCCCGCGGGGAAGCCGATCTCACCCCCTATCTGGGCGCAATCGGCGGCTTCCATCAGGCGATGGCCGATGTGCTGTCGGGCCAGCCCAGGCCACTATCCTGGCAGAAGCTGCTGGGTGGCGGGCTGAGTGAGCTGGCCGGTCCCTATCGCTTCGTCCTCGCCCAGCCGCGGCAGGATTTCGGCGCCTTGCAGCCGGGCGGCGACGCCACCGACGCGATGCGGGCGGCCATTTCCGGCCTGGAATTCGTCAAGAGCGGCGCCGCGCATGTGCGCATCACCGGTCAGGTCGCGCTGGCGGACGAAGAATTCGCCACCGTCGCCGAGGGTGCCCTCACGGGTCTTATCGGCAGTGTGGTGCTGATCACACTCTGGCTGTTCCTGGCGGTGCGGTCCTGGCGGCTGATTGTGCCGATCCTGCTGACGCTGGGGCTGGGGTTGATGCTGACGGTGCTGTTCGCGACCGTCGCGGTTGGCACGCTCAATCTTGTGTCGGTCGGCTTTGGCGTGCTGTTCGTGGGGATCGCTGTCGATTTCGCCATCCAGTTCTGCGTGCGTTACCGCGAGAAACGCCATGAGACCGGCGATCTGGCGCTGGCAATGCGGGAGACGGCGGCCCAGGCGGGCGATCAGATCCTGGTCGCCGCCGGGGCCACCGCCGCGGGGTTTCTGGCTTTCGTGCCGACGGATTTCTCTGGCGTGGCCGAACTCGGCCTGATCGCCGGTTTCGGGATGCTGATCGCCTTCGGCTGCACGCTGGGTTTTTTGCCGGCCGCGATCACGCTGTTCCGGCCGCGCGGCGAAGGGGCCGAGGTGGGCTTCGCCTTCGCCCGGCCGCTCGACGCGGCCATTGCCAGGCGGTGCCGGCCGATCCTGGCCGTATTTGTGGGTCTCGCGGTTGTGGCGGGCGTGCTGTCGCCGCGGCTGGCGTTTGATTCCGACCCGCTGAATACCAAGAACCCCGATACCGAGGCGATGCGGGCCCTGCGCGACCTGATCGCCAACCCGCTGACCAATCCCTATACGATCGATATTCTGGTCCCATCGGTGCGGGAGGCGGCGGCACTGACCGCGCGTCTCAAGGGCCTACCCAGCGTGGCCGGGGTTTTGAGCATTGCGACCTTCGTGCCGGAGGGGCAGGCCGACTTGCTGGCCTTCATCGCCGACGCCAACACGATCCTGGCCCCAACACTGGCGCCGCGGGGGCCGTCTGCCCCGATTACGCCGGATCAGATCCGATTGGCGGCGAAATCGGCACTGGCGCAGATCGACCCGGCGCTACCGAAGCTCACCAAGGATCATCCGCTGGTGGCCATCGCGGGCGATCTGCGCAAGCTCGCGGCCGCCGATGATGCCATGACGCTGGCAGCCAACGCCGCTTTGACCCGCTTCCTGCCGGATCAACTCAACGGCCTGCGCACCGCGCTGGGGGCGGAGCCGCTGACCCTGGACGCATTGCCGGTCGAATTGACGCGCGACTGGCTGCTGCCGGATGGGCGCACGCGGGTGCAGGTGCTGCCGACGGATGCAGCCCGCACCAGCGCTGGGTTGCGGGCGTTCGTAAACGAGGTGACGGCCATCGCGCCGGAGGCCGGGGGTTCGGCGGTGACCATCCTGGCCACGGCCGGCACGATCACTGGCGCGTTTCGGGCCGCCGCCCTGGGCGCATTGGGCGCGATCACGCTGATCCTGTTCGTGACGCTGCGGCGAATCGCGGATGTGGCGCTGGTGCTGGCGCCGCTGCTGCTGTCGGCGGCGCTGACGCTGCTGGTCGCCGTCCTGCTGCCGCTGCCGCTGAATTTCGCCAACATCATCGCCTTGCCGCTGCTGCTGGGCGTGGGCGTGTCGTTCAACATCTATTTCGTGATGAACTGGCGGGCCGGCCAGCGCGATCCGCTGGGTTCGGCGACGGCGCGGGCGATTGTGTTCTCGGCGCTGACCACCGCCACGGCCTTCGGCTCACTGGCCTTGTCGGGCCATCCCGGCACCGCGAGCATGGGCGTGCTGCTGCTGATCAGCCTGGGCTGCACCCTGCTGGCCAGCCTGGTGTTCATTCCGGCCCTGCTGGCCGCGATTTCAGCACGTCACTGAATTATCCACAGGCCTGTGGAACATGGGGAGAACGCTTCATATAACCCATTGTTTTCTGTCGAAAGTCAGACGAAGGGACTAGTCTTCCGCTTTCGCCGTGGCGGTGAACGGCGTGTCGTTCATGCCACAGCCAGGACCCAGATGTAGCGCATATGGTGGCGGCGCTGTCAGAATCCTGCCATATGTTGTTCAGGGCGATTCTGGTTCCTCCCCAAGGGACTATCCGCCGATGTTGATGCCAAGGGAGGCCGACGTGCTCGACGCAGTCCAAATGCCAGGTCGCCATCAGGTCCGGGTCGACCGTTCCAGGGACGCGTTGCTGACCGATTTCGGCCGGGCAACCCTCTCCGACCGCTACCTGATGCCGGGGGAAGATTTCCAGGATTTGTTTGCCCGCGTTGCCTCGTTCTACGGCGACGACACCGCGCATGCGCAGCGCATCTACGATTACATGAGCAAGCTTTGGTTCATGCCGGCGACGCCCGTGCTGTCGAATGGCGGCACCCAGCGCGGCCTGCCGATTTCCTGCTTCCTGAATGAAGCCTCCGATAGTCTGGAGGGGATTCTGGGCCTGTGGAACGAGAATGTCTGGCTCGCCTCCAAGGGCGGCGGCATTGGCTCGTACTGGGGCAATCTGCGCTCGATCGGTGAAAAAGTCGGCGCG
This sequence comes from uncultured Acetobacteraceae bacterium, assembly GCA_903900905.1. GTDB lineage: Bacteria > Pseudomonadota > Alphaproteobacteria > Acetobacterales > Acetobacteraceae > Rhodopila. The sequence continues at coordinate 2,520 of CAIUPC010000535.1, read as the reverse complement.
GTTGGCAAGACCTCCGGCGTGATCCCGTTCATTCGGGTGATGGACAGCCTGACGCTGGCGATCTCACAAGGCTCGCTCCGCCGGGGTTCGGCGGCGGTCTATCTGCCCGTCAGGCATCCGGAGATCGAGGAGTTCGTGGAAATCCGCCGCCCCACTGGCGGCGACCCGAACCGCAAGGCGCTGAACCTGCACCATGGCATTCTGATCCCCGACAGCTTCATGCGCGCGGTCGAAGCGGATGAGCAGTGGTCGCTGCTGTCGCCGAAGGACAACGCTGTCGTGCGGTCGATTTCCGCGCGCGGGCTGTGGATCCGCATCCTTACGGCCCGGATCGAGACCGGCGAGCCGTACCTCATCTTCTCCGACCACGTGAACAACGCCCGGCCGGAGCATCACAAGCTGGCGGGGCTGGAAGTCAAAACCTCCAACCTGTGCAGCGAGATCACCCTGCCGACGGGCCGCGATCAGCATGGCAAGGATCGCACCGCGGTCTGCTGCCTGGCTTCGCTGAACCTGGAAAACTGGTTTGAGTGGGAGAAGCACCCGACCTTTATCGAGGACGTGATGCGCTTCCTCGACAATGTGTTGCAGGATTTCATCGACCGCGCGCCGCCGGGCATGGAAAAGGCCAAATACTCCGCCATGCGCGAACGCTCTGTCGGCCTGGGCGTGATGGGGTTCCATAGCTTCCTGCAGGCACTGAACGTGCCGTGGGAAAGTGTCACGGCGAAGGTCTGGAACAAGCGGATGTTCAAGCACATCCGGGCCCAGGCGGACTCCGCTTCGGTCATGCTGGCGGAAGAGCGGGGCGCTTGCCCGGACGCCGCTGAATATGGCGTGCAGGAACGCTTCTCCCACAAGATGTCGATCGCGCCGACGGCGTCGATTTCGATCATCGCGGGGAACTCGTCGCCGGGGATCGAGCCGATCGCGGCGAATGTGTTTTTGCAGAAGACGCTGTCGGGGAGCTTTTCGGTCCGCAACCGGCATCTACAAAAGCTGCTGGCGGAGCGTGGGCAGGACACCGATGAAGTCTGGTCGTCCATCACCACCACAAAGGGCAGCGTCCAGCATCTGGATTTCCTGACCCAGTTGGAGAAGGACGTTTACAAGACCGCTTTCGAGCTGGATCAGCGCTGGATCATCGAGCACGCGGCGGATCGGGCGGGGTTCATCTGCCAGAGCCAGTCGGTGAACGTGTTCCTGCCGGCGAATGTGCATAAGCGCGATCTGCACCAGATCCACTTCATGGCCTGGAAGCGCGGCGTGAAGTCTTTGTACTACTGCCGCAGCCTGTCGATCGCGCGGGCGGATACGGTCAGCGACAAGGCGGTGGCGCCGATGGCGTTCACCGGCATGCTGGCCCCGGCCAACGATATGCAAATGCCGTTGCCGCTGGTGGCGGGGCCGATCGCGGGTGGCTCCAATCCGAATGATTACGATGAGTGTCTGGCGTGTCAGTAAGGATGTGGCGGCGGTTGCGTTGACCGGCGCCCACTGCCCGTCTATCTACCAAAGACCAACCAAGGGATCCCCCCATGCGCAGTGACATCGAATTAAAGGTCTTCTGGCAGCCTGGTTGAACGAGTTGTTTGAAACTCAAGGAGTTTCTCTCGGTCCGTGCGATCGAGTTCGATTCGGTCAACATCCTCGAAGACGCTGAAGGCCTGCCTGAGCTCCGCCGGCTCGGCGCCCGCTCCATCCCCGTGCTGTCGCGCGGCGATGAATGGACGTTTGCGCAGAATATCGGCCATGTCGTCAAGTTCCTCGGCCTGAATGAGGCGACCGGTCCCGCTTTGTCAGCCCCGCAGCTGATCGCCCGCCTCGACCTGTTCCTGAGCGCGGCCATCCGCAACGTGAAGCTGATGCCGGATGATCGTCTGGAAACCGAGGTTCCGAACCGTCCTCGCAGCTACCGTGTGCTCAGCCACCATATCTTCCGCATTGCCGAGGTTTTCGTCGATGTCGCGGAAGGGGCGGATCTGACCTACGAGATGCTGGCGGTGACGCCGCCGGACGATATGGCCACCAGCGCGGCCATCTCCGCCTATGGTGAGGACGTTCTCACCCGGCTGCGGGCCTTCTGGGCGGCCAAGCCGGACAAATCCGGCAAGGAGACAGTGCAGACCTATTACGGCCCGCAATTGCTGCATGAGTATCTGGAGCGCTCGACCTGGCACTCCGGTCAGCATGTGCGGCAGTGGTTCATGCTGCTGGGCATGAACGGCGTCACCCCGGATCAGCCGCTGGGCGATGACGCGTTCGTCAAGCTGCCGATGCCGAGCAGCGTCTGGGACGGTTAGGCTTTCTGGTCCAGACTACACAATTCCCCTGTGATGTCCGGCTATCGCCGGACATCACAGGGGTCATCGTTGGGTCTTATACCAGCCCATGTTTACCTTGACTCACCGGCAGCGCCCCAACGCCGTCATGCCGACGGAGGTCGGCATCCACGACTTTGCAGCGTTAGACAGGAGAAAGGCGTGGGTGCCGACCTGCGTCGGCATGACGGGTAACGAT
>CAIUPC010000534.1 GCA_903900905.1 uncultured Acetobacteraceae bacterium | reverse complement strand
CGTTGCCTTCCTTGCCCAGCAGCAGATGGTCGGGGACGAAGACGTCGGTCAGGAAGATCTCGTTGAAATGGTGCTCGCCCAGCAGGTTGATGACCGGGCGGATTTCGATGCCGGGGGTTTTCAGGTCAATCAGGAACTGGGTCGCGCCGTCATGACGATCGGTGATTTCGACATCGTTCTGCGCCATCTTGCAGAAGAGGATCGCGAAGTCGGCGCGATGCGCGTTCGACGTCCAGAGCTTGGTGCCGTTGATTCGGTAGCCGCCATCGACCTTTACCGCGCGGGTGCGGGTGCAGGCGACGTCGGATCCGGCGTTGGGCTCGCTCATGCCACTGCAGAAGGTCAGTTCACCGGCGGCGATTTTCGGGCAGATATACATTTTCTGCTCTTCGGTGCCGAAGCGCAGGATATTCGGGCCGCTCTGGCGGTCGCCGGTATAATGGGCGGACAGCGGCGCGCCGGCGACGAGCATTTCCTCGATCACGACATAGCGTTCGAACGAGGTGCGTTCGGAGCCGCCATATTGTTTCGGCCAGGTCATGCCGATCCAGCCTTTTTTGCCCATGGCGCGGGAGAATTCGCGGTTGTGCTCGCCGCGGGTGAAACCCATGACGGCTTTGTGTTCCTGAATGAATTCCCGCACCTCGCCACGGATCTTGATGGCCTCGGGCGGCAGTTGAACCGGATCGAACCGGAACATGGGCGTTGCCATGGTTGTTTCCCCTTACCAGTTAGTATCGAAACCCGCGAAGGTGTGCGGGATGCGTTTGATGTCGGTCACGACGTCGCGGGCCAGTCCGGCCGGGGTTCCGGCCGGGAAGTGGATGTCCACGGAATCCGCCACACCGCCGAAGCGCTGCGCGACGGCGGCGGGCAATTCGGCGAAGGTGCCGCAGGCGGCGAAGATGCGCACCGTGTCGTCGGAGATTTCGGCGCCCATCTCGTTCCACCGCCCCTCCACCGACATGCGATGCAGTTTCAGGCCGAGGTCGCGCAGCCCGTGCAGTTCCAGAATGGGCAGGTAGGTGCGGGTCGAGCCATAGAAGCCGATACGGCGGCGGGCCTTTTCCATTTCGGCGGCGACGGTGGCCTCATCCGGGCCGGTGCAGACGAAGCCGCCGCCATGGATGTCGAAATGGGCGCGGGAGCGGCCGCTGCGGCGCATGCCCTCCATCATCTGCGGCATGCAGACCTGTTCGAGATAGAGGCGCGAGCAGATCGGATGCAGCCGCACCCCGTCCGCCACCTGACCGGCGACGCGCAGCATCGCTTCGCCGACGGCGGCGATGGTCACGGGCACCATCGGCAGGCCCGTCGGCTCCGGCGAGAAATCGGGGGTCATCAAGGTCAGCTTGTAGTGCGGGCTGTCGAAATTCAGTTTGCCGCGGGTTTCCCAGGCCTTCCAGATCGCCCGCAGCGCCAGCACGTAATCGCGCATGCGCGGGGCGGGGGCGGTCCAGGTTATGCCGAAGCGGCGCTCGTTATGGCCCTTCACCTGGCTGCCGAGGCCCAACACGAAACGGCCGTTGGAATTGGCGTGCAGGTCCCAGGCCTGGCTGGCCAGCACCGTCGGGCTGCGCGGGAAGGCAACGACGACGGAGGGGGTCAGTTCGACCTTGGTGGTTTCCATCGCGGCCAGCGCCAGCGGGGTCATGACGTCATGGCCGAGCTCCACCGTCATCAGCGCGTCGAAGCCGGCGGCCTCGGCTTCCCGGGCGGCTTGCGGGACCTCGCGCCAGTGGCGCTGCGGCAGGATCGTATAAATGCGCATTTCGTTACACCATTGTCAGGCCGCCGGAGACGCTGATCGCCTGTCCGGTCATGTAAGCGGCATCGTCGGAGAGCAGGAAGGCGATCATCCCGGCGTAGTCGTCGGGCTGGCCGATACGGCGGAGCGGAATGGCCTTCGCCAGCGCGTCGCCGAGGTTGGTGCCGTTGGTGAAATTCTCGAACAGCGGCGTGTCGGTCGGGCCCGGGCAGAGCGCGTTCAGCGTCACGCCCTTGCGTGCCAGCTCGCGCGCCATGGTTTTGGTGAAGGCGATCATGCCGCCCTTGCAGGCGGAGTAGACGGCTTCCCCGGACGAGCCAACCCGCCCGGCGTCGGAGGCGACGTTGACCACCCGGCCCGACCCGCGTGCGGCCATGCCGCGCACCACCACATGGTGCATCACCAACGGGCCGCGCAGGTTGATATTGATCACCTTGTCCCAGAAGTCTTCATCCGTATCGAGGAACGGGATCGGCGTGTCCCAGCCCGCGACATTGGCGAGGCCATCGGTGGGGCCGCGGGCTTGCTCGAACGCCTCCATCGCGGCTTTGACCTGGGCGCGGTTGGCGATGTCGACCTTGAACGCCATGGCCTGACCGCCGGCGCAGAGGGCGGCGGTTTCCTGGGCACCGGCCTCGTTGAGGTCGAAGATGCCGACGATGCAGCCCTCCTCCGCCAGGCGTAAGGCGGCGGTGCGCCCGATACCGCTGGCGCCGCCGGTGAGGATGATGCGTTTGCCGCTTAATCCGCGCATGGTGTTTTGTTTCCTCCCGTCATTGCGGGTTTTTCCTTTTACCCCCGTCATCCCCGGGCTTGTCCCGGGGACCAAGGTTTCCGCCTCTGCCGCGATTGGTCCCCGGGACAAGCCCGGGGATGACGCGTAGTGGGGGCTACCCCCGCGCCAAACGCCGTTGCACGAATTCCAGCCGATCCTGGCCCCAGAAGATGTCCTCGCCGATAACGTAGCAGGGGGCGCCGAAGACGCCGCGGGCCAGGGCGGCTTCGGTGTCGGCGATGCGCATCGCCGCCCATTGCGGGTCCGCGCCGAGTTTCAACACCGCATCCGGATTCAGCCCGATGTCCCTGATCAGGGCGGCCAGGGTTTCGAGGTCGCCGGTGTTCTTTTCCTCCTGCCAGACGGCCTTCAGCACGCGATGGGCGAGCTTGATCGCGGGGGCATCGCCGACGGTCTCCCGCAGGCCAATCACGCAGGCAGCGGCGGGCATTTCGTTGGAGGGGAAATGCTTGGGCTGGATATTGATGGGAATACCCAGATGGTCGCGCCAGCGCGGCAATTCCTGCAGCCGGTAGGCCTGGCGCTGAGCGGAGCGTTTCGGCAGCGGCAGGCCGCCAGAGCCGGCGAAGATGGCCCCGAAATCGACCGGGAAAATGCGCAGGGTGGCGCCGTTGGCCATGGCCATCGCCTCAATCCGCGCGGCGCCCAGATGCGTCCAGGGCGAATTCAGGGAGGCGTAATAGTCGATATGCAGGGCCATGGGTGGTTTCCTCGGTTCGGTTGGCGCGATCCTGAGGGAGGATGCGGTTTGGGGCAAGGCGGGATCGGGGCCGGTGCGGCCGTTGCTTGTGGCAGCCGGTTCTGAATTGGCGTCGTTGGGTTGGTTGAAAGACCGAATTTTTAACACGAAGAACACGAAGGACCAAGAAGGAGATACAGTCATCCACCGGCATAATACTATCATAGGAAATGATAGTTCTTATTTATTAATCAATTTATTTACGAAAAACCTTCGTCCATTCTTCGTGGTCCTTCGTGTTCTTCGTGTTAAAAGCGGCCGATCAGCCTGACAGACCGCGCCTGACGAACCGCAATATTTCCCCGACAAAACCCCATATCAGTCTGGATACCAACCCATGACGCAAAACCCGCGCCTCGCTACCGCCACTGATCTCGGCACGGTCGAGGCCATCGTGCGGTCAGCCTATGTTCACTACGTGCCGCGCATTGGGCGAGAGCCGGGACCGATGCTTGACGACTACGCGTCCCTGATTCGGGACGGCCGCGTCCATGTCATCGAACACGATGGTATTGTGCAAGGCGTTCTCGTGCTGATACCGCAAGTAGATGCGATGCTGCTCGACAACATCGCGGTTTCCCCCGCGGTGCAAGGTCTGGGGCTGGGCCGCATCATGCTGACCTTCGCGGAAGCCGCCGCCGCTGCCGCAGGCTACAGCGCCATCAGGCTCTATACGAACGAGGCGATGAAGGAGAACATCGCGCTCTACACGCGGATCGGCTATTCCGAGGTAATTGCTCACCTGGGGTCACTGTAAGTTCCCAGGATTGAGCCCGTCAAGTTGATCGCGGCCCCCGAGTGCCGGACCAGATTTTTGTTGACACGGTCACGGGCG
>CAIUPC010000533.1 GCA_903900905.1 uncultured Acetobacteraceae bacterium | reverse complement strand
GGCGCCGCTGGCGCGGTCCCAGGCGGCCTGATCGAGGCCGAAGATACCATGCAGGTTCAGCAGGAACGCTTCTTCCTTCCGGTTCAGCGCGGTGTCGGCCCGGGCGATGGCGAACAGGCCGAACAGGGTGGATTCCAGTCGCTGCGGATCGTCGCGGAACGCCTGCGCGATCTGGGTGGCGTAGGGTGCGTATTGCTCCGGATTGTCGCGGGCCTGGTCGAACAGGCGGCCGATATCGCGGGCGGATTCCGGCGGGATACGGAAGGCGCGTTTGAACGCATCGATCTCCGCCCGTTGGATCGGCCCGTCGCAGCGCGCCAGCTTGGCGGCGAGGACGACGACGTTGACGGCGAACACTTGCTCTTTATTGCCGAGCATCCCGGCCAGGCGGGTGGGATCGGCGCCAAACGGCACCCCGATGGCGCCGGTATCGGCGGCATGGCCGAGGGCGGCGCCAATGAGCATGCCCGGCGGCCCGCCCATGGCGAATCCCGCCGCCCCACCGATGATCTTACCCCAGAAGCCCATGGTTTGCGTTTATCACGGCGGGCGGGGCCGGAGCAAAACATGAACGCGTGGGTCAGAGCGCCAAAATCGACGGATCGCGCAGTGACGTGTCCTGGCCCACGACCGGATCGGCGATCGCCTGTTCCAGGCTGCGGGCGCCCTTCCATTCTTCCCGCGGGCGGATGCGGCCTTCGGAGCCGACCTGATCGATGCCCCAGTAGATTTCCAGCCGGTGGCCGTCGAGGTCGCGGAATTCCACCGCGATCTGCACCCCGTCGGGAGAGCGGACGGTATCGCCGATGGTCGCGACGCTCGTATCTAGGCTAAGGGGCAGGCATAAGCTGCCGCGCAGCCGGTTACGAAGAGCCGTGTGGATGTTAAACGCGATCCGTTCATGATTGATGTTCCCCCCGGTGAGCGCGACCGGCAGGAAATCGTCGAGTTCATACCGCCCGTCCTGGGCTTCGGCCCAATAGAAGAATTGCGTGCGGATCATAATGGGGACAGGGAGGGCTGCGCTCGTGGGGGCTAAGTATAGCCCAACCCGACGTGAACCCGCCACTGAACATGGCCGCGGTCCTGGAGTTGGGGCAAGGACCGCCGTCGCGGCAAGCGGCCTTGTCCCTGCCCGCCCGGATCGCACCGAACGAGCAGGGACAGGGCAAGCCGGCCGCGTAGCGGCGGGGGCGTTAAGCGCCCAGGCGGCGACGCGCGGCGGCCAGGCCGGCCAGCGCGATCGGGAACAGTGCCATCGCGCCAGGCTCCGGCGCAGGAGCGGCAGCATCGGTGAAACTGACACTGGGCTGCCCAAAGAAGTGAAGGAATCGGTCGCCCCCCAGGTAAGCGGGGCCGGACCTGAACAGGTTCACCGCGTCACCGTCGGCCAGGTCGAATGAAATTCCAGCGAAATCGAGGTCGCCGCCCGCGAGAATCTTGTTGTCGGGGTTGGCGTAGCTGCTGTTCAGGCCTGTGATGGCGACACCGTTTACGGTGCCGGTCGCGGACGTGACGAACCCGCCGGCGGCGAGGGTGGGGCCGATGAGATGGGCCGAGCCATTCATAACACCAGTGTAAGTCATGATCACGTCGGCGCGGGCGGCGCCGGCGGCGG
>CAIUPC010000532.1 GCA_903900905.1 uncultured Acetobacteraceae bacterium | reverse complement strand
CAGGTGACCGATGGCCGTGACAGCGATCGCGCCGTACCAGGCCGCCAGTACCATCGCCCCGCCCACAAGCCAGGTGCGGAGGGACGATGACGCCTCGCTGGGGATCCGAAACGCCCAGCCTCCAATCCAATATCGGACCAAAGACAGGCCACGCAGAAGCCGTTCGAAGACCCCCACATCCTTCATGGACGGACGAATATCGGTCCAGGCAAGCTCCCGCAGGACAAGCCGCCGCCGCGTGCCGTCGGCATGATGCAGCGTAACGTCCGCCCGGCCCAAGCCCTCCCCGAGGCGCGAAGCGATCTCCCATCGTGGAATGCCGCAGGATGGTTGCCGCAATCGGGCTTCCAGGCCGTGTAACAGCTTTTCGATGCCCTGGCCGAGCCGGGTGCTATCCATGCCAGGCACGACCAGGACCACGTCCGTCGTGTCCGGCGCGCGCTCATTCCGGTCGCCCGCATTCATGTCCGTCATCCCGTCATGAGACAGGTTGTTACCTGTCAGCGATGATCATAAGCCGGCACGGCCTGGCGGCAAGGGCGGTCACGCCTCCCGCAAATTCCAGGGATACGGGCACGGCCCCTGCAACATCCCGGTCAGGCGCTTACGGAACACGGTGCGGATATAATACTGGCCGAGCGGGATCGACGGCGCCTCTTCCAGCGCCAGAACCCCGATGGCCTTGGCGACGCTGGTCTGCGACGCCTCATCCGGGGCGGCGAGCCAGTCGTTGACCATCGCCTCCACCCTGGCATTGCCCCACCAGCCGAACCAGCCCTGCGCGCCCTGACCCCGCCAGGGGGAGGCAACGGCCGGATTGATCCAGTTCGAAGTCGATCCGGTGGTGTGGAATATGTTCCAGCCACCCTTGTCTGACGGCTCCCGCGACGCGCGGCGTTGCACCACCGTGCCCCAGTCGGATTCCTGCAGATCGACATTCATCCCCATCGTCCGCAGCAGGTCCGCCGACACCTGGCCGAGGGGGCCAATCAGGGGGAAGTCGGTGGGATTGATGATGACGACTTTCTGGCCGGCGTAGCTCGATTCCTTCAGCATCCGCTTTGCCAGCGCCATGTCGCCAGGCATCAGCCGGGCGCCGGCGTCCTCATTCGCATAGGGGGAGCCGCAGGGAAACGCGGACTTACAGCCGCGCCACAACGTCGTGTCATCACCGACCGCGGCGCGCATATAGTCTTCCGGCTTGATTGCCGTCATCACCGCGCGCCGGACCCGGGCGTCGTCAAACGGCGCATACAGGCAATTGAACCGCAAAATACTGTTCCGCCCCGAGGGATCGGCGATGATGCTGGTCAGGCCTGGATCTTTGAGCAGCATCGGCAGCAGGTCGTTGAACGGGCGTTCCCACCAGTCCGCCTCCCCACGCTGCATCGCGGCCGCGGCGGTGGCGGCATCGGGGATGACATTCCATTCCACCCGCGGAAAATGCGCGACCTTGCCGCCCGTGGCCCATTCCGCCTTTTCCTGGCGCGGCACATAGGCGTCGTTTCGCGCATAGGCGACCCGGGCGCCGGAGATATACTCGTCCTTCAGGAACCGGTACGGGCCGGAACCGACGACCTCCGTAATGGCCTTCATCGCGTCCGTGCGGGCCAGCCGTTCGGGCATGATGAACGGCACCGAGGCATCCGGCTTCGCCAGCGCATCGATCAGCAACGGAAACGGCCGCGTCAGGCGGATTTCCATCGTCCGGTCGTCGGGCGCGTTCCACTGTTCGGCGATCGCTTCCAGGATCTGGCCCAGCGGATCGCGCTTGCACCAGCGCTGGATGGAGGTATTGCAGTCGACCGCGCGCACCGGCGTGCCGTCATGGAATTTCAGCCCGTCCCGCAGCCGGATCCGCCAGACCCGGCCATCGGCCGAGACCTCATGCCCCTCCGCCATTTGCGGCCGCGGCCGCATGTCGGGGCCGGCGGAATAGAGCGTGTCGTAGACGTAATAGCCGTGGTTGTTGGTGACCGTGGCGGTGGTCCAGATCGGGTCCAGCGAGGTCAGATTGGCCTGCGGAATGAACCGTAAGGTCGCGGTCTTCCCCGGCTGCGCCACGGCGGGCGCGGCCAAAGCGGTCGTGGCGGCGGAGGCGAGAAATGTGCGGCGGCGCATGGCGATCGTTCCTGTTTTTGGGGGTGGCGCAGTGTTTTGTAGCAGGGCCCTGAAACTGCGCCTTCTCCCCCTCCCTTTGAGGGAGAGGCGGGGGACAAAATCGTTAGATTAACGACAGGGGCCGTCAAGACCGTCCTCCCCGGGCTTGTCCCGGGGACCAAGGTTTCCGCCTTTGCCGCGATTGGTCCCCGGGACAAGCCCGGGGATGACGGTTTTGAAGGCCATCGTCCCTAAATCAACGCCCCCTCCCTCAAAGGGAGATGGAGAGATATGTCAGGCCCTCGGTTTCACCCCACCAGCCCGCGCGCGATATCAATAATCCGGTGCGCTTCGCTCCAAAGCCCAAACGGTTCCAGCGCGTCCATCCGCGCCCAGCACACTTCGGAGACATCCGAGCCGGCCACCGCCTCCCCGCCCGCATAGCGGGCGGCGAAGTCGAGGATCGTGTAATGGAACCGCACCTTATCAGCGCTGTCGCGGCGGATGGTGTCGACATAGGCGCAAAAATGCAGGTCGCCGACGATCAGGCCGGTTTCCTCGTGCAATTCGCGCCGCGCCGCGTCCTGGCAGGTTTCGCCGACATCCTGGGCGCCACCCGGCAGGGTCCAGCTGCCGACATTCGGCGGCTTGCCGCGCCGGCACAGCAGGACCTCATCGCCGCGGATCACCACGATGCCAATGCCCACGATCGGCCTGGGCGGGTATTCCCGGTCCGTCACTGCTTCGCCGGCGCGTCGGCCGGTTTCTCCGGCGCCCGGATCTCATCAATGGTCGGCATCAGCGATTTCCCCTTCCAGGCCCCGATCTCATACAACCAGGGGGACAGCTTCTGGTCCAGAGCCTTGCCCTCGTCCGTCGCCGTGCCGGTTCCGACGACCTTGAAATTGACCCACAGGTCTTTGCCGGCCTGGAAGTAAACCCCGGAAATTTCCAGCCCATCCTTGGTCGTGAACACGGAATTGCCGATATTCTCGCCGATCGCATCGCTTGCCGCGCGCACGTCCTGGAGGGTGAAATTCTCCAACGCCCGGGCGATATCCTCGACCTTGTATGCCTCCAGCGGGGGGTGTTCCGCCGGTTCGATCAGTTCGATCTTGCCGTCTTTGCGGGTGAAGATCAGGTCGCCGCCGCCGCGGATGACCACCACGCTCTCGATCCGGTCGTGCTTGATGTCGAGCAGGTCGCGGTTCAGCCACATGCCCGGATCATTATCGGGTTCTAGGCCGCCATCGGCGAGCCAGGCCTGATTCTCGTTCGGGCGGCGGACATAGACCTGATCCTCCACCTTGCCCTGGCTGCGGATGCGGCGGTGCCCGACCAGTACTTCCACGATCGCGGCGCCCTTGTCGTCGAGCACGCGCAGCAGCTTGGATTTGGCGTCCGGCTTCGTCGCGTCCTCGACCCCGATGCGGCTGAACATCTCGGGATCGCTGGTACGCGCCTCCGCGATCCGCAACTCCGTCAGCACGGTCAGCATCGTGCGCAGCCGGGACTCCACGAGCGGATAGCCAGCGCGGTCCGCGACACCCCAGCGGCCATCCTTCAGCGCCAGGCTGGTGACCTTGCCCTGATAGGTGATCTCGACCCGCGCCGCCTGTTTCAGGCGGCTGGCGAGGTTGGGGAACACCAGTTGCCCGGCAGCGACGCTCTTTTGCTGCGCCGGGGTGGAGGCGGTGCCGAAATACCAGCCACCGGCCATTGCGGCGACGCTGATTCCGGCGAGGACCAGAAGGGTGCGCGGTTTCATGCCCTTGCCCTCGTGCGGCGGGCGCGTTGCACCAGGCCCATGATGACCGCCATCACGGTCAGCAGGGCCGGCACGGCCACGATGTTGAAGACCCGCAGGACCGTTTCCAGGCGGGAGATGTCGCGGTTCAGTTCCAGCTGCACCGCGCGCAGTTTCTGGCGCGTCTCCACGATGTCCTTGCGGGCCGCCTCGATAGCAACGCGCTGCTCGTCGGTGATCATGGCCTCCTGCTTGGCCTTGTCACCCTCTTCGCTGCCCGAGCGCAGGGTGCGGAGTTTCTTCTCCACCTCCTCCAGGTGTTTCTGCAGCGCTTGCTCGGTCTGGCGATACGACGCCTCGGCATCGCTTTGCATCTGGGCGACCAGCGTGAACGGATGATTGGTATCGCCGCGCGAACGCAGGCCAATCAGCGCGTCGCCACCGGCCAGGGTGCCAATCAGATTGGCGACGAAGGGGCCGTTATCGGCGAAGGGGGTCGCGGTCTGCTGGCCAAAGAAGTCGGCCACCCGCACCCAGAAGCGATCCGACAGAATGTCGGAGTCCGCGACCACCACCATGTTGGCCGGGGCGGAGGTCGAAGCGATGTAAGCCGGGAAATTGTCCGGCCGCTTCTCGTCTTTCGGCAGGTCCGGCGGACCGGTGAAAGCCGATTTCAGCATCCCGCGCACCCGGGCCGCGACGACCCGCTGCTTGCCGTCGGGCCTGAACTCCGCCAGCAGCTTCGCCGGCTCCGGCGTCGCCAGCTTGCCAGCCGGCAGCGGCCCGGAACGGTCGCTGGTGGTCAGCAGCGGCGTGAACTCGATCTGCGCGCCATCCTTCTTGCTGAGCGCCCCCGGGGAGGCGACGGTGACCTGCTGCAAGGTCGCGGTCGCGGGGTCGTTGGTATTCAAACCCTCCCGGATGTTGAACCAGGCGACGTAGTTGACCGACTGCACCCGCTCATCGCGGCCCGCCCGCACCCGCCAGGCACCGGTGAGGTCGCCGTAAACCTGAGTCGGGTCGAAATCGATGCCCCAGGCGTCGAACAGCTTCTTCAGGTCGGAATGGGTGTCCGTCGGCGGCATGCCGTTCTGGCTGGGCTGTTGGGCGGTCGCCTCACTCCAAGGGTCCACCATCGCCATCAGCCGCCCGCCGCGCATCACGAACTGGTCGATGGCATAGAGCGTGTCGTCGGACAGATCGCGCGCCTGCGCCACCAGCAGCACCTGGATATCGGGGTCGATCACCTTGGCGTCGGTCGCGACCATTTTCAGCGTATTGGTCTGGCGCAGCAGGAAAGCCGAGGCATAAGGCTGCCCGTCCTGCCCCTGGCCGCGCGCCATCATCATCGCCTGCCGATCGCCATCCAGCGGCAGCGACGACATCACACCGATGACCGGGCGTTTTGGATTGGACAGCTCGTAGACCAGCTTGGTCAGGTCGTATTCCAGGAAGCGCTCCCGCTCCGCCTGGAAGAAGGCGATGTTGCGCTCATCGTCTTCCAGGTTGGAGCCGACAAGCCCGAACCACACCTGGGCGCCGCCGGTATCGACCGGCACGCCTTGCAGGCCATAGGCCATGGCGCGGTCTTCGACGTCGCTATAAGGCTCGGGATCGAAGAATTCGACCTTGACCTTACCGCCGGAGATCGACGCGTAATTCAGCAACATCTCCCGCACATGATCGGCGTAGGTGCCATAGGCCGGCACCGTCGCGCCCAGCTTGCGGGAATAGAACAGCCGCAGCGTGACCGGCTCTTTCAGGCTGGTCAGCACGGTTTTGGTGCTGGCGGACAGCGTGTACATCCGCGACGCGGTCAGATCGATCCGCGTGCTGCTGAGACGGGCATCGGCCAGCATATTGAGGCCGATCGCGATACCGGCGGCCGCGATGACCCCGATAATGGAAAACCACAGACGGCGCATCGGATCAGTCCGCCTTCCGTTGTTCGACCAGCACCGTGTTCACGAACAGCCAGAACCCGATGAAAGTCGCGAAGTAAACGACATCGCGGGCCGAAATGACGCCGCGGGCGAAAGCCTGGAACCGGTCGATCACCGCCAGACGGCGGGCGATCTCGGCCAGAACCGGGGTATTCTTCGACAGGAACTCCGTCACCAGCGGGTACGACGCGACGGTGAACAGGAAGCACACCGCCACCGCCAGCACGAAGGCGATGACCTGATTGCGGGTAAGTGCCGACATCGCCGAACCCACCGACAGGAACGCCCCGGCGATCAGGAACGATCCCAGATAGCCGCAGGCAATCACCCCGTTATCGGGCTGGCCCAGCACATTGACCGTGATCACGAAGGGGAAGGTCAGGGTCAAAGCGATGCCGCAGAACAGCCAGGCGGCCAGGAACTTGCCCAGCACCGCCTCCCCCTGCGTGATTGGCAGGGTCAGCAGCAGCTCGATCGTGCCAAGCCGGCGCTCCTCCGCCCAGAGGCGCATGGTGATCGCGGGGATCAGCAGCAGGAACACCCAGGGGATGAAGGTGAAAAACGGGTTGAGGTCCGCCTGCCCACGCTCGAAGAAATTGCCGAGGTTGAAGGTCAGCGTGCCCTGCATCACCAGGAAGATGACGATGAACACGGTGGCGACGGGCGTGGCGAAATAGGCCGCCAGCTCCCTGTCCGCGATGGCGATGATGTTGCGCATGATCAGGCGGCGTCCTTGTTCGGGACCGTGAGGAGGCGGAACACATCGTCGAGCTTGCCCGAGGGATGCCGCTTTTCCAGCTCCTTCGGTGTCGCATCGGCCACGATGCGGCCGCGGGCGATGACAATGGCGCGGGTGCAGACCGCGTCCACCTCCTCCAGGATATGGGTCGAGATCACGATCGCCTTGTCCGGCGCCATCTGCTGGATCAGGGCCCGGACCTCATGCTTCTGGTTGGGGTCGAGCCCGTCCGTCGGTTCGTCCAGCACCAGCACCGGCGGATTATGCAGCAGCGCCTGCGCCAGCCCGACGCGGCGTTTGAAGCCCTTGGACAGGGTTTCCACCGGTTGCAGCCGCACGCCCTGCAGACCGGTCAGGTCCAGCGCATGCGACACCCGGTCGCCGAGTTCGCCGCCGCTGTAGCCCCGGATCTTGGCGCAGAAGCGCAGGAACCCGCTGACCGACATTTCCGGATAGGTCGGCGCGCCCTCCGGCAGGAAGCCCAGTTCGCGCCGCGCCGCGACGGACGCTGTCTGCACGTCATGGCCGCAAATGCTGGCCGTGCCGGACGTCGGCGTCATGAACCCCGCGAGCATGCGCATGGTCGTGGACTTGCCGGCGCCATTGGGGCCGAGGAAGCCCAGCACCTCCCCCGTGGCGACGGTGAAGGACACGTTATCGACGGCGGTGAAGGCGCCAAAGCGCTTCGTCAGCCCGGCGATTTCGATCAGTGTTGGTCGCTGTTCGGCAGTCACGCTGCGCTCCCCACTGTGGTTCGGTCGGGCTGGGGGCATAGCGGATATGGCTGGTAATGCAAGCCGGTAGGCAACGGGGCTGAACAAGGTTTAATGGCACTGAAAGGTGCGCCGACGCCGGCGTTGGGTGAACTGGCAGCACCCGAGAGGATCGGCGCGTGTCCTCCATCGGGACGCGCGAAAGGCCGAGGGCGAACTTGACGGGTGTTGGATGACGGGGGTATTGTTGTTTGGAGTAACCTATATGGATACTTGGCGCATTACCCACTGCTTTATTGCTGCACAACATTTTACCCAGGGAAATCCAGTTCCAATGAACTCTAAAATATTGATCAGCCTCTTGCTCGTATCGGGGCTGACGGCCTGCGCGCCGCACGCCTCCGAAATCGCGCCGGCCCCGATCAGTGCCTTGCGGTATGACGACTGGAGCTGCGGCAAGATTCAGAAGGAACAGGCCTTTGTCGAACAATCACTCGCAAGAGTCAGCGCGGATCAGGATAGGGCCGCAGACCACGACGCGTTGATGGTCTTTTTGATTGGCGTTCCGACCAGCGGTGGTGGGGTCAAGGGCCAGGTCGCCGACCTTAAAGGTCAGCAGGACGCGCTGCATAATGCGTTGAGGGACCACAATTGCCTGTAACAGGGGGCTGGGTCGCGCAGCCAGCCAAGACCCGCAAGCCTGCGCGTCGTGAGGTCTATCGGCGATAGGTTCTTTCTATTCCGGCGCGTTCTCTGGAGCCTGGGGTATCACTGGCTGTATTCGCTAGCGGACTCCACACGCCAAACATCCT
>CAIUPC010000531.1 GCA_903900905.1 uncultured Acetobacteraceae bacterium | reverse complement strand
GGTCCGTTGACGTGCCTCGTGCTGGAAGGCGACACGCTGGGCTTCCTGACCACGGACCCGGTGCATGAGCCGGTGTCGATCGCCCATCGATAGGGGTGGTTTGGATGCAAGCGGGATAGCAGATTGGCGCCTCCCCCTCCTTGAGGGAGGGGGTTGGGGGGAGGGGTCGCCCCCCGAAAACCGTCCGACACCACCCCTCCCCCCGCCCTCTCCCTCACGGGGAGGGGGCGTTCCCTGGGGTCAGAACCAAGGACCGCCGGTATGAGACGTACCGTTAACCCCCTGCATCTCGCCGTTACCGGCATTCTGGCGGCATTCGTCGGCTTCGCCTCCTCCTTCGCGGTGGTGCTGCAAGGCCTGATCGCCGTCGGCGCGACCCGGGCGGAGGCCGCATCGGGCCTCATGGCCCTGGCCATCGCGATGGGGACCGGCGGGGTTGTCCTCAGCCTGTGGCGGCGCCAGCCCATCAGTGTCGCCTGGTCAACGCCGGGCGCGGCGTTGCTGGTAACCTCGGGCGTGCCGGAGGGCGGATTTCCCGCCGCGATCGGCGCCTTTCTGGTCTGCGGCGCGCTGATTGTCGCGGCCGGGCTCTGGAAGCCGCTGGGCCGGGCGGTCGCGGCCATTCCCGCCAATCTCGCCAATGCCATGCTGGCCGGGGTGTTGCTGGGCCTGTGCCTGGCCCCGGTGCGGGCCGTGGCCAGCGTGCCGCTGCTGGCGCTGCCGATTGTGGTGGTCTGGGTGGCGGTGTTTCACTGGCGCAAGCTCTACGCGGTGCCGGCCGCGGTGGCCGTGGTGGTGGCGATTATTGCTTTCCAAGGGGCGCCGGCGGGGCTGGGCTCGCTCTGGCCCGCGCCGGTGTTCGTGCGCCCGGTCTTCACCGCCGCTGCCGCCATCGGCATCGGGGTGCCGCTGTTCCTGGTCACCATGGCCTCGCAGAACATCCCCGGCATGGCGGTGCTGGCGCTCAATGGCTACCGCCCGCCGGCCAATCCGTTGTTTCTGGCCACTGGCGTGTTCAGCGTATTGAGTGCGCCATTCGGTGGCCACGCGGTCAATCTGGCCGCGATTACCGCCGCCCTTTGCGCCGGGCCGGACGCGCATCCCGATCCGGCCAAACGCTACTGGGCCGCGGTGGTCGCTGGTCTTACTTATATACTGTTCGGCCTGTTGGCTGGCGCGGCAACCGCGTTCATCGCCGCCTCCCCGCCCGTGTTGATTGAGGCCGTGGCGGGCCTGGCGTTACTGGGCGCCTTCGGCTCCGCCATGTTGGGCGCGGTCTCAGCGCCGGAGGGGCGGGAGGCCGCTTTGATCACCTTCCTGATCACCGCCTCCGGCCAGGGGTTTCTGGGTGTCAGTGGCGCCTTTTGGGGCCTGCTGGCCGGTGGCGCGATGCTGGCGGCCGGGCGGCTCAGCGCACCTCGCTGATCCGCCGGCGGCGCGGCACGGTGGAGGCGGTGATCACCTCACACCAAGGCAACGCCGGCAGGTCCGTGATCCGCGTCCCCCTGATATCCAGCCGCCGCAGTCGCGTCAGCCCCGCGATCCCCCGCGCGTCCGCTATCGGCGTGTCCCCAAGATCAAGGTATTCCAGCGCCGTCAGCCCGGCCAGCGGCGTGATGTCGGTGATGCGGGTGCCGGCCAGTTCCAGGCTCCGCAGCCGCGTCAGCCCGGCGATCGGGGTGATGTCAACGAGTGGCGTGCCCCCGACATCCAACCGCTGCAAGCCCGTCAGCCCGGCCACCGGCGACAAATCGGCGACCAGGGTGCCGGTCAGATAGAGGCTCTCCAGCCCGTGCAACCCGGCCAACGGCGTCAAGTCGCTGGCGCTGGTGAAGGACAGGATCAGGCTCCGCAGGTTGGTCAGCGCGGCCAGCGGGGCAATATCGCCGATACGGGTGAGCTTCAGATCCAGCTCCCGCAAGTCCGTCAGCCCCATCAGCGGGGTCAAATCGGCGGCGCGCGAACGGGTCAGCGTCAACGTGCGCAGCGCCGTCATCCCCGCGAGCGGGCGCAAGTCGGCGATCAATGCCAGGGCCAGGCGCAGAACGGTGATCTCCGCCGCGACCTCTGGCGGTGGCGCGATGCCGGCCAGGACCGACCGCACGACATCCCCCAAGCCGGGGTTATTGGCTTCAAGCGCTGGCGTCATGCGCCGTGTCCTCCTCTTTCCGAACCGCGCCGCATTGCGCAGACTGGCCCCCGTCCCAACAATCGGAGGAAACCATGCTACGCATTCACGGCGCACCCCAATCCCGCACCATTCGCACGCTCTGGATGGTTGGGGAACTGGGCCTGTCCTACGAGCACAATTCGCTGCTGCCACGCTCCCCCGGCACCCGCACGCCCGCGTTCCTGGCGATGAACGCCAATGGCCGCGTGCCGGTGATCGACGATGACGGCTTCGTGCTGTCGGAGTCGATGGCGATCAACATGTACCTCGCCAAGAAGCACAACAGCCCGCTGTACCCGGCAGACCCGAAGAACGAAGCGCTGATGTGGCATTGGAGTCTGTGGGAGACGGATCGTCTCGATCGGCAGATCACGACCTATGCCAATCATGCCGGCGCCTTGCCGGAAGCGCAGCGCGATCCCGCCATCGCCGCGGCGATGTGGGCGGAGATCACGGCTGCGATGGCGGTGCTGGACGGCGCTTTGGCGAAAGGCCCCTGGCTGGCGGGCGATGCCTTCAGCGTGGCGGATTTGAACGTGGCCGGCGCGTTGTTCCGCGGCCTGTCGATGGACCTGTCAGCCTGGCCGCATGTGAAAGAATGGCTGGCCCGCTGCTGGACCCGCCCGGCGGCCCAGGCCGCGCGCAAGATGCGGGAGGGTTAGGCGGATAGCCCCTGATGCCAAGCTCCGTAAACACTGACTAGCCGACGGTATCCTAACGCCGTCATGCCGACGGAGGTCGGCATCCACGACTTGACTGTATCCGATGCGGGAAAGGCGTGGATACCGACCTCCGTCGGTATGACGGATAACGTCGGCCGGCACGTCAATCATGGCCGGACCTGATCCGGCCATGACGATGGTCTACGACCAGCTGATTACCCGCGCTGATCCATCGGCACGAAAGCCCGCGGCTCCGGCCCGATGTAGTTCGCGGTCGGGCGGATCAGCTTGTTGTCCACGCGCTGCTCCATCACATGCGCACCCCAGCCGGAGGTGCGGGCAATCACGAACAACGGCGTGAACATCGAGGTGGGAACGCCCAGCATGTGGTAGCTGATGGCGCTGAACCAATCGAGGTTCGCGAACATGTTCTTCGCATCCGCCATCGTCGCCTCAATCCGGTCGGCGATCTGGAACATGCGCATGTCGCCGGCCGAGGCCGACAGATCCCGCGCCACTTCCTTGATCACCGCGTTGCGGGGATCGGCGATCGTGTAGACCGCATGACCGAAGCCAATGACCACTTCGCGGTTGGCAATACGCTTGCGGATATCGGCTTCCGCCGCGTCCGCGGAGTCGTAACGCTTCATGATCTCGAACGCGACCTCGTTGGCGCCGCCATGCTTCGGCCCGCGCAGCGCGCCGATACCCGCGGTGATCGCCGAGTGCATATCCGCGCCCGTCCCCGCCACAACGCGGCAGGTGAAGGTCGAGGCGTTGAACTCATGCTCGGCATACAGGATCAGCGAGGTATGCATCGCCCGCACGAAAGCGTCGGACGGCCTCGTGCCATGCAGCAGATGCAGGAAATGCCCGCCGATAGAGTCGTCGTCAGTCTCCACATCGATGCGCTTGCCGTTATGGGCATAGTGGAACCAATAAAGCAGCATCGAACCCAGCGAGGCCATCAGGCGATCGCAGATGTCGCGCGCGCCGGCGACGTTCTGATCGTCTTTCTCCGGCAGTGCGCAGCCGAGGACCGACACGCCGGTGCGCATCACATCCATCGGATGCGAGGCCGCGGGCAGAGCCTCCAGCGCCGCCTTCACGGCGATGGGCAGGCCACGCAGCGACTTCAGCTTCGCCTTATAGCCGGCCAGTTCCGCCTTCGTCGGCAGGGTGCCGTGGACGAGCAGGACCGCGATCTCCTCGAACTCGCAGATCGTGGCGATGTCGAGAATGTCGTAGCCGCGATAGTTCAGGTCGTTGCCGGAGCGGCCGACGGTGCACAAAGCGGTATTGCCGGCGGTGATGCCGG
>CAIUPC010000530.1 GCA_903900905.1 uncultured Acetobacteraceae bacterium | reverse complement strand
GATGCTGATGTAGCTGGACACATTGGAGCCCTCCAGCGGATTGGCCGTCGGGTTCCATTTGTCCATGAACGCCTTCCACTCCAGATATTCCGGGTCGGTGGCCCAGCGCGGATCGGTCACGTCCTTGGCGAACTGGGCCGTGATGATCCCCTGCCCGTTCTCAATCCCCGCGGGGCGCATCACCGCGCCCACGGATGCCGCCACGCTCACCAGATAATGGATCGGCTTCCAACCAATCTCGGGAATTTTCTTGATGGACTGCGCCGCGAATTTGGGCGTGGTAATGTTCATGAACACCGTCGCGCCGGAGTTCTTCAACTGCAGCATCTGCGAATCGATGGTCGGGTCCGAGACCTCATAGGTGACGTCAGCGACGATCATCTTTTCCCAGTTCGGGCCGAGGCCTTCCTTGAAACCGCTGAGGTAGTCGTTGCCCATATCGTCATTCTGGCGCAGAATCGCGATTTTCGGGTCTTTGATGTTGGCAGCCATGTGCTTACCGAAGATTTTGCACTCCGTGTGGTAGTCGGGCTGCCAGCCCATGGTCCAAGGGAAGTTCTTCGGATCACCCCATTTCGAGGCACCCGTCGCCAGGAACAAATGCGGCACCTTTTTCTGGTTCATGTATTTCTGGATGGCGGTGTTGGTCTGCGTGCCGAGCGGGTAGAACAGCAGCAGCACCTGATCGCGTTCGACCAGCTGGCGCGCCAGCTCCATCGTCTTGGGCGGGCTGTAGCCGTCGTCCAGCGAGATGAAGTTGATCTTGCGGCCGTTGATGCCGCCCTGCGTCTCATTGATCATGCGGAAATAGGCGGCATGCAGCCGTCCCGCCACGCCGTAGGCGGAGGCATTGCCACTATACGGCATGGTCTGACCGATCTTGATCTCGGTATCGGTCACGCCCGGCCCGTATTTCTTCTCCGCCCGCGCGGCCCCGGCGAATGCCACCGTGGCCGCGGACGCCAGTGCAGTTCTTCTGGTGATCATGGCATTTCCTCTCATTATGATTTAGCGGAACCCCGTCCCAGCCGCGCGCGCAGGAGGGCGAGGCCACCCGCGATGCCGTTGGGGAGGAAGAACATCAGCAGCAGCAGCAGCGTCCCGTAGATCGCCCAGGCCGGCACATCATAGCGCAGCGCGAACGTGTCCTTCATCCAGTCGGAAATCGACTGCGACGAATTCTGCACAATGACGATAAAGGCGCCCCCGATCATGCAACCCGGGAGGGACGCGATGCCGCCGACGACCAGGCCGACGAGGAACGAGATCGACAGCTGCAAGGTGAAACTATCGGGTGCGACATAGGCGATCGTGATGGCCGACAGCGCGCCCGCGACCCCGGTGATGCCCGCGCTGATGCCGAAGGTGACGGTCTTGTAGAGCCCGGTATCGATGCCCATCGTCCCGGCCGCCATGCCGTGGTCACGAATCGCCATGATCGCCCGGCCGCTGCGGCCGCGCAGCAGATTGAACACCCCCCAGAACAGCAGCATCGCCACCGCCAGACACAGATAATACAGCCACTGGTCCGCGCTCAGCGGGATGCCGAAGGGCGGGTCCGGCTTGTCCAGCAGCAACCCGCCGACGCCCCCGGTCCAGCCGGCGATCGCCTTGTATTTCAGCAACTGCGGCACCGCGATTGCCAGGGTGAAGGTGGCGAGCGCGAGGTAATGCCCCTCCAGCTTCAACGCGGGGAACCCGAACAGGAACCCCGCCCCAAAGCAGATCACCGCCGCCATCGGTAGCGTGAGCCAGTAGGGCACGCCGCCGAAATTCATCAGGATCGCGGCGGCATAGGCCCCAATCGCGAAGAAGGCGCTATGCCCCAGCGAGATCTGCCCATTGAACCCGATCAGCAGGTTTAACCCAAGGACCGAGATCGCATAGATCAGCATCGACTGACCCATGAACAGGTAATAGTCGAAGCTCGGGCTGTCGCTGACGAAGCCCGCCAAGGGCAATACCGCCAGGATCACCCAAAAAATCGCCGCAACCCAGCCAATCCCGGCCTTCGTTGCCCAGCTATGTGCCATCGCCGCCATGGTCTACACCCGCTTCACGATGACGCGGCCAAAGATGCCGGCCGGTTTCAACAGCAGCACGCCAACCACCATCACCAAAGCGAAGCTCAGCTTCAGCTCATTGCCGATGATGTAGCTGCCAACCAGGTTCTCCAGCACGCCGACGATGAAGCCGCCGAACACCGCGCCCAGCGGGTTGCCGATGCCACCGACGAGCGCGCCGGCGAACCCGTAGACGAGAATGCCCGTCATCATGTTCGGATCCAAAAACACAATCGGCGCCACCAGCATGCCGGCGATCGAACCAATCCCAGACGCCAGCCCCCAACCCAGCGCCAGCATCCACGACACCCGCACGCCCATCAGCCGGGCCGAGGTCGCGTTCTGCGCCGCCGCCCGCATCGCCAGGCCGAGTGTGGTGTAGCGAAAGAACACCGTCAGCGCCGCGAGCATGACCAGCGTCACCGCCACCACACCCAATTGCTGCGCGCTCACCAGGCCATTGCCGAACAGATCGCGCCGAGGGAAAGGCGAGGGGAACTGTTTGATGGTGAAGCTCCAGATCATCCCCGCCAGCGCGTTGAAGATCGAAAGCAAGGCGATGAAGCAGACGACAAGGGCAAGGACGGGCGCGGTCTCCAACGGTTTGAGGATAACCCGCTGGATGAATAATCCGCTGGCGAAGGCGATCAACAACGTCGCCCCGAACGCCACCCAATAGGGCAAGCCGGCGTCGATCATCGCCCAGGCCAGGTAGGTGGCGAACATCGCCATCTCCCCCTGCGCGAAGTTGATGTGATCGGTGGACACGTAGATCATCACCAGGCCCAACGCGACGCAGGCATAGATGGCGCCGTTGGTGAGGCCGGCGGCGATTTGCTGGATGAAAAAGTCCATGCGGCCCCCCTTAATAACCCAAATACGCTTTGCGCAGCGTTTCGTCGTTCTTGACCATCGCCGACGGCCCCGACATCACCACCCGCCCCGTCTCCAGCAGATACACATGATCGGCCAGTTCCAGCGCCAAAGCGGCGTTCTGCTCGACGATCAACATGGACACTTTTTCGTCCTCGTTGATGCGGCGCAGGATGCGGAAAATCTCCTGCACGATCAGCGGCGCCAGGCCGAAGGATGGCTCGTCCAGCAGCATCAGCCGCGGCGCCAGCATCAAAGCGCGGGCGACGGCCAGCATCTGCTGCTCCCCGCCCGAGAGCGTACCGGCCTGCTGGTGGATGCGTTCCTTCAGCCGGGGGAAGTAGGTGAATACCTTTTCCATATCGCGTTCCGCGGCCTTGCGATCGCGGCGGATATGGAAGGCAAGGCGTAAATTCTCTTCGACGGACAGGGCAACGAAGGTGCCGCGTCCTTCGGGCACATGGGCGACGCCCATGCGGACGATGTCCTCGGTGGTGCGGCGGCTGATGTCGGTGCCGTCCATGATGGTGGTGCCGGCGCGGCGGATCATGTTGCAGATCGCCCGCAGGCTGGTGGTTTTGCCAGCGCCGTTGGCGCCCAGCAGCGCGGTGACGCCGCCTTGTTCGATGGTCAGGTCCAGATCGAACAGAGCCCGGATCTGGCCATACCAGGCGCTCAGGCCTTTGACTTCAAGCAGAGCGGCCATCAGGCACCGGTCCCGAGATAGGCGCGGATGACCTCCGGATGGCGCTTCACTTCCTCCGGGGAGCCTTCCGCGATCTTCTTGCCGAAATTGATGGTCACGACCTTGTCGGACACCGACATCACCAGGCTCATATGGTGCTCCACCAGCAGCACGGTGACGCCAAGCGTATCGCGGACGCGCCTGATCTGGGTTTCGAGGGTACTGACTTCTTCATGGTTCAGCCCGGCGGCGGGCTCATCGAGCAGCAACAGCTTGGGCTGGGCCGCCAGGCCGCGGGCCAGTTCGACGCGCTTGCGGATCGGAAAGGGCAGACCGCCGGCGGGCCAATGGGTAACGGCGCGCAGGTCCATGAAGTCGATCAGCTCCATGGCGCGCTCGCGGGCGGCTTTCTGTTCCGCCACCACGCTGGGCAGGCGCAAGGCGTTGGCCAGAAAGCTGGAGTTGGTGGGGCTGTGCCGCCCGACCATCACATTTTCCAGCACGGTCAGCTTGTCGAACAAAGCGACGTTCTGGAAGGTCCGGCCGATGCCGATGTTCGGGATGCGATGGCGCGGGGTCGCGAGAACCGAAGCGCCCTCGAACAGGATCTCGCCGGAACTTGGCTGGTACAGCCGGCTCAGGCAGTTGAACAGCGTCGTTTTTCCGGCGCCGTTCGGACCGATCAGGCCGGCGATCTGGCCTTGGGCGACGTCGAAACTGACGTCGTCCAGTGCCACCACGCCGCCAAATCGAACCGAAACGCCCCGCACGCTGAGCAGCGGTGTCGCGTCCTTGTCCATTGCGCTCCCTGTCGGCAGTCACAGGGCCGTTAACCGGCCCTTCTGTTTGCCCGGGGGTAGAGTGCGCAAGCGCGCGGGTTCGCGCAATGGGGATTCGGTCTGGAAGTTACGCCCGCATCTCGCGCCCGGTCTGGCGCATCAGGATCGCGGTATGGGCGCCGGTCACGGCCTGATGATAGGCAACCGCGCTGGGGGACATATCCGCGTCCGGGCGCTGCTCCAGCTCGAAATGGCCGAACCGGTCGGTGCCGCGCACCAACGTCGCACTGTCATGCGCGCCGGCGATCTGGCGGACGGTGGTGGGGATGTAGCGGATCGCGAAGCCGATGCGCCGCTTGTCGGATGGGTTGGGGTCCGAGCCATGGATCAGCCGCACATGGTGCAGCGACATCTCACCAGCCATCAGCTCCAGCGTCACCGCATCGGCTTCGTTCACGTCCACCATGACCTCCTGCCCACGGCTCAGCAGGTTTTCCTTTCGGAACGTGTCGCGGTGCGGGATCTGGTCCATCTTGTGCGTGCCCGGCATCACCCGCATGGCGCCGTTTTCCGGCGTGCTGTCGGAGAACGCGATCCAGGCGGTCATGACATCAGCAGGATCGAGGCCCCAATAGGTCGAATCCTGGTGCCAGGACACGAAGCCGGGATCGCGGGTTTCCTTGATGAAGAAGCTGCTGCCCCAGCACAGCAGGTCCGGGCCGAGCACGTCTTCGACCGCGTCGAGAATGGCGGGATGGCGGATCAGGTCGTTCAGCCAGGTAAACAGCAGATGCGACTTCTGCCGCAGCCGTCCGGCCAAAGGCCCCGCTCCGGCCTCAAAGCTTTCCAGCTTCGTCCGCAGATCCAATGCCTCGGCCGTCGACATCACCCGGATCGGTGCGTAGTAGCCCTGCTCGTTGTACTGGCGGACGGCCGCTTCGCTGAGAACCTTGGTCATCGCGTTTTCCTCATTGGTTTGGATGAGGGCAGCAACCGGCCGCGCCGCTGTCAAGGGCGCGTCCAAACCCGGTAGCGGCTCTGTGGCGGCAGTGCTTTGTTCGTGGTGGGCGTTTGCTCCGGCACGGGCTTTTTGGCCGCGGAGGACTTCTTGGCCGGGGCCGTCTTGCCCGTCGCGGCGGTTGGCTTCTTCGGGGGCGACGCGCTGGCAACAACCACCTTGCCCCCCTTCTTCTGCGCGATCACCTGCGTGACAACCGACTGCGTCGGCCGCATGGGGGAGACGACCTGATCCCGTAACGGCTCCATCGCCGCCGCGAATTCCACCTGCAATTCGATCGGCACATCATGCCGCGTCATGGCGCGGCGCAGGTCCTGCACCGTGGCGTTGAACTCCGCGTCGGAGACCCCCATCGCCGCGTGCGTGTCATGCAACGCCCCCGCGGGCGGATGACAGGGACCGCCCGTGGCGGCACAGAGCTGCTCCACCATGGCCGCTTTGAACCGCGCCATGTCACCGACGACGAAACGCCGGTTGATGCGCGGATCGCCGGCCACGATCTGCGAGAAATCCTCCACCACCGCCGTCAACACCGGGCGCCCGCCCATGCGGTCAAACAGCGGTGGCGGGGTGGCGGGTGCCGCGGGCTTGCCGGAGTCACTGAGCCCCGTACAGCCCGCCAGACCCAACAGAACCGCGGATGCGGCGGCCAACGGCCAGTGATGAATGGCAATGCGCATGGGACTTCCTCGTACCGGCTGGACTATCCTGGCGCGCCTGGCGGTTCCGCGAGCCGGGGCGCAAGCTTATAGAAGCATCGGAGAGTCGCGTGAACCAGCCGCCAACGATCGTCATTTTCGGGGCGGCGGTGCGGCCTGACGGGCAACCCAGCGCGACCTTGCGCCGCCGGGTCACCGCCGCCGCGCGGTTCGCACACCGGTTTCCAACCGGCCAGTTCATCCCGACCGGGGGCATAGGCCGTTTCGGCCCGTCCGAAGCCTCGGTCATGGCAGACTTGTTGCGGCGAAGCGGTCCGCCAGCCTGGCCGATCCGGCTGGAGGAAACCGCGACCGATACATTGTCCTCGATCCGCGCGGTGCGGCGCATGCTGACACCGGGCAAGACGGTCTACGCGGCCACCAGCGGCTACCACCTGCCCCGCTGCCTGCTGCTATTCTGGCTGGCGGGTATCGCGGCACGGCCGTGCCCGCCGCCACCCGATTCCGCCGCCGCGCATTGGCGCCGCCGTTGGTTCTGGCGCCTGCGGGAGGTTCCGGCGATCCCCTATGACGCGGTCCTGGTGCTGTGGCTGCGGCTGCTGGGCCGGCTATAGCGTTAACCCGCCAGATCCGCCTGGAACCGGTCGCGCCAGCGTTCCAGGCTGTTTTCTTTCATCACCTTGATCATCGCCGCGTGGCGTTCCTGGCGCTCTTCCAGCTTCATCGCGAAGGCCCGGTCCATCGCGGCGGCGAGGCCTTCCTGGTCATACGGGTTCACCACCAGAGCCGCCTGCAACTCGTTCGCCGCGCCGGCGAATTGCGACAGGATCAGCACCCCGGGTTCCGCCGGGTCCTGGGCCGCCACGTATTCCTTGGCCACCAGGTTCATGCCGTCGCGCAGCGGGGTCACCAGGCAGGCCTGTGCCTCCGCATAGAGCGGCATCAGCACATTGCGCGGGAAGCTCTTGTTCAAATAGCGCAATGGCACCCAATCGACCTCGGCGAAGCGGCCATTGATGCGCCCGGCCTCGCCCTCCAGCTCCCGCCGGATGGCCTGATAGGTCTCGATGTCCGATCGCGACGGTGGCGCGATCTGCATGAAGGTCACATTGTTATGCCAGGTCGGGTAATCCTGCAGAAACCGCTCATAGGCGGCGAAGCGTTGCCGCAGGCCTTTGGAGTAGTCCAGGCGATCGACGCTCAGGATCAGCCAATCCAGCAGCGTTGCCCGCAGGCGCGTGGCAACGCGGCGATTGGCGGCGAGTTCCGCCTGTGCCCGCACTTCCTCGACATGCACCCCGATCGGGTAAACGCCGGTCTTCACGATGCGGTCGTAGACCAGCACCGCTCCATCGCCCAACGGGGCGCCGCCGGCGTGGCGGATCACGTAATCCAGGAACGCCGCCTGATCCTGCTCGGTCTGAAAACCCAGCAGGTCGTATTGGCACATGGAGCGGATGACCTCCGCGTGGCAGGGGATGGTCATGAACACGCCCGGCCCGGGGAAGGGGATGTGCAGGAACAGGCCGATGCGGTTCTTCACCCCCAAAGCCCGCAACGCATCCGCGAAGCACAGCAGATGATAGTCGTGCGCCCAGATCAGATCGTCGGGCTTGATCAGCTTCTCGATGGAGCGGGCGAACAGCTCATTGACCCGCTTATAGCCGGCGAATTCCGCGCGGTCGTAGGTGCCAAGGCCGATCTGATAGTGCAATGTTGGCCAGAGGGTGCCGTTGGCGAAGCCGCGGTAGAACTGGTCGTAGTCCTGCCGCGACAGGTCGATGGTGAAGAGGGTGATGGGGCCGACCTGGCGGGCGGGATTGGGCTCGGATTCGGTGGTGACGTTGCCGCTCCAGCCGAACCAGATGCCGCCATGGCCCTTCAGCGCGTCAAGCACCCCGGCGGCGAGACCGCCGGCGGTGGCTTCGCCTTCCTGGATGGGGGCTACTCGGTTGGAGACAACGACCAGACGTGACATCGGATTCCCGCGTTACAGCGCGGGACGGAAGCTAGGCCGGAGCGCGGCCGGGGTCCATGTCATAGGGGGCGCGCCACAGTGATCGCATATGGTTTCCCCGCTGACTGGCACACCCGTAACAGCCGTCATCCTCGGGCTTGCCCCGAGGATCCCCCTCGGCAATGACGTTGAATTTATTGGGGAAAATACCGATCATCGTGCGGCTGGAGATCCTCGGGACAAGCCCGAGGATGACGATTAAATACGAGCGTGCTGGGAGCGCCCCCTCACGCATCCATCTTCAACGCCGCCAGGAACGCCGATTGCGGGATTTCCACTTTCCCGAACTGGCGCATGCGCTTTTTGCCCTCTTTCTGCTTCTCCAGCAGCTTGCGCTTGCGGCTGATGTCGCCGCCGTAGCACTTCGCGGTCACGTCCTTCGACAGCGCCCCGATCGTCTCACGCGCGATCACGCGGGAGCCAATCGCGGCCTGGATGGCGATTTTGAACAGCTGTTTCGGGATCAGGTCCTTCAGCCGGGCGCAGATCGACCGGCCACGCCCCTCCGCCACGGATTTGTGCGCGATAAACGACAGCGCATCCACCGGCTCGGCGTTCACCAGGATGGAGATGCGGACCAGATCGCTCTCCTCATACCCATCCATCGCATAATCGAAGCTGGCATAGCCGCGGGAGACGGATTTCAACCGGTCGTAGAAATCGAACACGACCTCATTTAGCGGAATACGGTAGACGGCCATGGCGCGGGTGCCGACATAAGTCAGGTCCACCTGCGTGCCGCGGCGTTCATTACACAGCGCCAGCACGTTGCCGAGATATTCGTCGGGCACCATGATGGTGGCCTTGATCCAGGGCTCTTCCAGCTTCGCGATCACCGAGCCGTCGGGCATATCGACGGGATTGTGCAGCTCGCTGACCTCACCGTTGGTCTTGTGGATCTTGTAGACGACCGAGGGCGCGGTCGCGATGAGCTCCAGGTTGAACTCCCGCGTCAGCCGCTCCTGGATGATTTCCAGATGCAGCAGGCCGAGGAAGCCGCAGCGGAAGCCGAAGCCCAAGGCGGCCGAGGTCTCCGCCTCAAAATGGAAGCTGGAATCGTTCAGGCGCAGCTTGCCCAGGCTTTCGCGCAGCTTCTCAAAATCGTCGGCATCGATCGGATACAGGCCGCACCACACCACGGGGATCGACGGCTTGAAGCCCGGCAGCGCTTCCACGGCCGGATTGCGGTCGTCGGTCAGCGTGTCACCGACATTGCAATCGGCCACGGTTTTGATGGCGGCGGTGACAAAACCCATCTCGCCCGGGCCGAGGTCGTCCGTCGGCACCATCTTCGGCGTGAACACACCGACCTGTTCGATCTGATAGGCGGAGCCGGTGGACATCATGCGAATGCGCTGGCCGCGCTTCAAACGCCCGTCGCGCACCCGCACCAGGATCACCACGCCGAGATACTGGTCATACCAACTATCGACCAGCAGCGCCGTCAGCGGCTTGCTCGCATCGCCCGTCGGCGGCGGCAGGCGGTGGACCAGCGCTTCCAGCACGCCCTCGATATTCAGGCCGGTCTTGGCGCTGATTTCGACCGCGTCGGAGGCATCGATGCCAATCACATCCTCGATCTGCTGGCGCACCCGCTCGGGTTCCGCGGCCGGCAGGTCGATCTTGTTCAGGATGGGGACGATCTCATGGTGGTTTTCCATCGCCTGGTAGACGTTGGCGAGGGTCTGCGCCTCCACCCCCTGGCTCGCATCCACCACCAGCAGCGAGCCCTCGCACGCCGCCAGTGATCGGCTCACCTCATAGGCGAAGTCGACATGGCCGGGCGTGTCCATGAGGTTCAGCTCATAGGTTTCGCCGTTCTTGGCCTTGTAGGACAGGCGCACGGTCTGCGCCTTGATGGTGATGCCGCGCTCGCGTTCCAGATCCATGCTGTCGAGGATCTGGTTCGTCATCTCCCGCGCGGCCACCGCGCCGGTGAACTGGATCAACCGGTCGGCCAGGGTGGATTTCCCGTGGTCGATATGGGCGATGATGGCGAAGTTGCGGATATGGTCGAGGGGCGTATCGGTCATTCTGGGTCTCGGGGCGCCCGAGGCGGGATCGCGGGAGCGCCGTACGCGGACACATAGGGAAAAACGCGCCGCGTGTCAGCCGTTAGTCTTACTCGGCGCGGCAGGCGTGCGCGGCAGGATGATCTCCGGCCCCTTGCCACGCGGGGCCGGCCGGGATGGCGGCAAGGCCTCCGGCACAATGCCAAAGCGCAGCATGTAAGGCCGGAATTTGGCACGTTCCTCGGCGGCATTCAGGCCGTGGTCCTCAAAGCGGTAGTCCCGCCTGCCATAGCCGCCGTTCGGGTGGGCGGTCACATAGTCAGCCATGGATTGCGCGGCCGAATCGGGCAGGTCCATGCCGAAATGGCGGTACACCTGCTCCACCGTGCTGACGGGATCGGTCACGAGGTCGATGTGGTGCACATGGCACACGGGCTCCGCCAGCCCGGCATCATCGCCGACATCGATCATCCGGTTGGCGCCATCCAGCCAGCGCGCGCTTTCGTCGCGGCCGATCTGGGCCCGATCGACGTGGCGGGAGAAGGGGCGGCGCAACACCTCCGTCAATTTGGCGACCGAGAGCAGCACTTTCACCGGATCGCGATGCACGAAGACCAGCCGCGCATCCGGGTACACGGCCTTGATGGCACGCAAAGCGAAGAGATGCTCGGGGTTCTTCAGCACCCATTGCGACCCGGCCTCCGGCGTCTGGTGCTGCAAATGCTGGAGGAAGCGGCGATGGAACCGATAGGCCGGCAGATGCCGCTCGATATCGGAGTCGATCCAGGCCCGGTAGGAGGGAATGTTGTAGTTGGAATCGAAGCGCAGGCTGCGGAAGACATGGGCGTTGATTTCACTGCATTCCTGCGGCGAGGTCGCGTCCAGCGGGTGCAAAGCGCGAAATTCGGGGGCGAGGAACTCGAAGATGCGCAGCTGCCTGGCCACCCGGGCAATGCGGCGGTCGGGCGCGCCGGGGCGCAGACCGCGCTCGGGGTAGGGAAAAATGGTCTGCCAGACCAGCGGCGCGCGATTGCGTGGGTCTTCCATCATCAGCCGGTGCAGGAAGGTGGTGCCGCTGCGGGGCAGGCCGGTGATGAAGATGGGCCGTTCGACGGGCACATTGGCGATGCCGGGGTCGAGGCGCTCTGCCTCCCGCATGCGCAGCAGATTATCCAGGAAGCGCGCCACGTCCCATTGCGTTGCAAGGCGGCCCAGCACGCCCAGCCGCGCTTCCGCGGCGCAAGAGGCGAGGAAGCGTCGCAGCGGATCAATGAAATTCTCGTCACCGAAATCGGTCAGGCCATTGCGGCGCCGCGCGGCCTGGATCAGGGCGTCGGCGTTCAGAGTGCCGCCGAGCAAGCCAAGCCCACCTGCCACCGCATCCACCAGCCGCAAGCTCGCATCCTGAAATGACACCGCCAATCCCCTGCCTGAGCGCGCCCGGCACGCGGGATCGCATGCGCGAAGCAATAGGCTACACCATCTGGCCGGGTGAAGTGACGTTTCGTTGAGGTCTGCGTCCCGTTTCAGGGGAATCGGGTGAAGCCTATCGGGTCCGAATTGGGGCAATGGCTAGCCCCACGCGTCATCCCCGG
>CAIUPC010000529.1 GCA_903900905.1 uncultured Acetobacteraceae bacterium | reverse complement strand
GTCAACGTCAAGTAGGACTGGTATAAATCATTTGCCTCGACCGCCGCCTCGGTGTTAAGTTTGGGACAGTAACCAGAAATCCCGTCATCCCCGGGCTTGTCCCGGGGACCAAGGTTTCCTCGGATGCCGCGAATGGTTCCCGGGACAAGCCCAGGATGACGGTTTCGTAAGCCATTACCCGTGATCGAACGCCATCGGGCAAACACGCCGATCACTCCCGAATTTCCGGCACTTTCAAATAAACCCAGACCAGATTGACCGTCAGCAGCGCGGCGGTCACCGCGAATACGTAATTAATCCCAACCGTCGCCGCGACCGTGCCTCCCATCAATGGCCCCAAGGTATTGCCTAAAAAATAGGCGGATGAGGTCATCCCATAGACCAACCCGCGCTGGGCCGGGTTGGCCAACCGCCCGACCAGGGCATTGGCGGCCGGCACCACGGCACCGACAAACAGGCCGAGTCCAAACCGCTCCGCCACGAAGGCCCAATAGCCCAAAGGCAAAGCCTGCGGCGCCGAGAATAAGGCCGCGCCCGCCAGGCTGATCATCAGGATTCGCCGATAGCCCCAGGTATCGCCCCGCCGCGACAGCAGCGGCACCGCGATCACCCCCGCCAACCCTGTCACGGCGAAAGCCACGCCGCCCAATGTCGCGATATCCGGCCGGTTCCCCAGCATCTCCCGCACGAACAGCGTCACGACCGGGCCGACGGCCTGGGTGGCGAACTGCGCCATCATCATGACCATGATGACCGGGGCAAGGCCGCCGGCCCGCAGCAAGGCGCTCAGCGAGGCGATCAATCCGCCCTTGCGGGTGGATTCCGCTGGCCTGGTAAACCGCTCCGGCACCATCACGAGGGTCACCACGAACGCGGCCAGACCGATGATGCCGGCGAACCAGAACGGGTACCGGTAGCTGCCGGTGATGTCCGCGATGCCGCCGCCGATGACAGGGCCGATCAGAGAACCGACGAGATTGCCGGTGCTGAGCCAGCCGAGGGCGTATCCCAGCCGCCGCTCCGGCACCTGACTGGCGACCATGACCGTGGAGGCGGAATTGAACCCGGCCAGCGCGCCCATCCCCGCCCGCAGCGCGAGCATATGCCAGGGGCTTTGCGCCAGCCCCATCAGGAAGGTGAAGATCGCGATCCCCAGCGTGGACCGCAGCACCATCAGCTTCCGCCCATACCGATCGGCCAGGCTCCCCCAGATCGGCGCGGTGAAAATGGCCACGAACGAGGTCGCGGCCGCGAGCACGCCGGCCCACATGTCCACGGCGGCCGGGGAGGCAACCCCGAGATCGGGCAGGAACAGCGGCATGACCGGCTGCACGATGCTGAAGGCGACGCTCATGGTGAATTGCACCGCCACCATCGTCCACAGCGTGCGCCGCCATTGGGGGGATTCGTCGGGTATGGGAGCGGTGGAGTCGGTCATGCGCCAACAGCATTCGGCCGCTTCTGGCCTATGTCAAAACAACGGCCTGCCCGCCGGCAATCGACCTGCCGCGTGGGTGATGCCAGAGTCTCGTCTGCCTAAGGAAAGCGACCATGAACGAGCAACCGCGCGACGCGGAATCCACCCCGATCTGGCCGCTGGCGGCAACGCTCGCGGTGCAGACGCTGGCCACCATGTCGCTCTATTCGATCCCCGCTGTGGCGCCCGCCGTGGCCCGTGACCTCGGCGTCAATGGTGAACTCGTCGGCGGTTTCGTCGCGACCGCTTATGGGGTTGGGATTGTCTCAGCCTTGCTCTCGCCGGCGCTGATCCGGCGCTACGGCGGAGTGCGGGCGACACAGGCGGTGCTGCTCGCGGCGCTTGGTATGCTGGTGATCGCGGGTACGGCGCAGAGCGTGCTGGCGATCGCCGTTTCGGCGGTCGTTCTGGGCCTGGCCTATGGCGCGGCGGCACCGGCCAGCACGCATCTGTTGGCCCCGCGCACCCCGCGCCGGGTGTTCAACATGGTGATGTCGCTGCGCCAGATCGGTGTGCCGCTGGGCGGGGTTCTGGCAGCTCTCGAACTGCCGCCACTGGTGGGCCTGCTGGGCTGGCGCGGCGCGCTGCTGACCCAGATCGTGCCGGTGGCGGCGTTGATCGTGCTGATGGAGATCCCGCGCAAGACATGGGACTCCGACCGTGATCCGATCCGGCATCGCCTGGTGACCACGCTGGTGCAGCCCTTTCTGCTGCTGGCAGACCGGGACATCCGGCGGTTGTCAGCCGGGGCCTTCGTTTATTCGGGGCTGCAACTCTGTTTCGTCGCCTTCATGACGGTGCATCTGACAACGATTGTTGGCCTGGGGCTGGTCCAGGCCGGGCAAATTCTGGCGCTGTACCAAATCGCGGGTTCAGTGAGTCGCCCGATCTGGGGCTGGATCGCGGACCGGTTCCTGACGCCGATGCAGACCCTGGCGGTACATGGGGTGGGTATGGCGGCGGCCGCGGCGCTGACCGGGCAGTTCAGCACGGCATGGCCAATATGGGCGGTTGTGCTGGTGGTGTTGCTCGCTGGCTGCACGGCCGGTGGCTATACCGGGGTTGCCTATGCGCAATACGCCCATCTCGGCGGGGCGCGACGAACCGAGGCCAGCGGGCTCGGCACCGCCCTGATGTTCTCCGGCGGCATGCTGATGCCATCGGTCTTCGCCGCTTCGGTCGCCGCGCGCGGCAGCTACGGACTGAGTTACGCCGCCTTCGCGGTGCTTGCGCTTGGGGCGGCGGCACTACTTGGGACCTCCCGCACTGCCCGGTCCTGATGGACACGGCGCAGCCAAAGGCTTGGCGGTTACCCGGTGGTGTGCTTTTAATACCAATCGGTAAAACAACACAGGTCAGGTTGGACGATGTCGGAAGTGATGGAACGGCGCCCGGATGCGGCGGCGCGCGCGGTGGACCTTGATGCGATCGTGGTGGGTGGCGGGCTTGGCGGCCTCTATGCCCTTAACCGGCTGCGGAAGCTCGGCCTGAAAGCCCGCGTGTTCGAGGCCGGCAGCGGTGTCGGCGGCACCTGGTTCTGGAACCGCTATCCCGGCGCCCGCTGCGATGTCGAAAGCCTGGAATACTCCTACGCCTTCGATAACGACCTGCAGCAGGAATGGCACTGGCCAGAGCGCTACGGCAACCAGTCTGAAATCCTGGCCTATATCAACCATGTTGCCGACAGGTTCGATCTGCGCAAGGATGTGCAGCTCAATACGCGGGTGACGTCGGCCAGCTTCGATCCGGCCGTGAACAAGTGGACCGTGCGGACCGATCAGGGCGACGTGGTCACCGCACCCTTCTGCATCATGGCGACCGGTAACCTGTCGACGCCGCGGGTGCCCGATTTCAAGGGCATCGAGCGCTTCAAGGGCAAGTGGTACCATTCCGGCCTGTGGCCGCATGAGGGCGTGGATTTCACCGGCCTGCGGGTGGCCGTGATCGGCACTGGTTCGTCCGGTGTGCAGATGATCCCGCTGATCGCCAAACAGGCTAAACACCTGCACGTCTTCCAGCGCACCGCCAATTTCAGCCTGCCCGCCCGCAACGCCCCGATGGACCCGGTGCGGGAGGCCAGCCACAAGGCCGAATACGTCGAACGCCGCGCCGCCGCGATGCTGACCCCGTTCTGCATCGCCGGCCACCCGGCCCCGACCAAATCCGCCCTGGACGTGCCGGAAGACGAACGTAACGCCCAGTATGAGGCCAAATGGGCCGAAGGCGGCAGCATCAGCTTTCTCTATTCCTACACCGACCTGCTGGTGAACAAGGAAGCCAACGACACCGCGTCGGAGTTCGTGCGTAACAAGATCCGCTCGATCGTCAAAGATCAGGCCGTCGCGGAACTGCTGGCGCCGAAGGATCATCCCATCGGCACCAAGCGCCTCTGCCTCGATACCAACTACTACGAGACCTATAACCGCGATAACGTCACGCTGGTCGATGTCCGCAGCGCCCCGATCCAGGAACTGACGGAGACCGGGGTGCGGACCAGCGCCGGCGAATACGAATTCGACGCGATCGTCTTCGCGACTGGATTCGACGCTATGACCGGCGCACTGCGCGAGATCGATATCCGCGTCGGCAATGGCCCCACATTGGCGGAGAAATGGGCCAACGGCCCGACGACCTATCTGGGCCTGATGATCTCCGGCTTCCCCAACATGTTCGTCATCACCGGACCAGGGAGCCCTTCCGTCAAAACCCAGATGATCGCGGCCATCGAACAGCACATGAACTGGATCGGCGATTGCGTCGCCTATCTGCGGGAGCGTGACCTGAAACGGATCGAGCCCAGCCAGAAAGCGGAGGAGGAGTGGGTTCAACATGTGAACGATGTTGCCGACAGCACGCTCTATCCGATGGCCAATTCCTGGTATCTCGGCTCGAACATCCCGGGAAAGCCGCGGGTGTTCATGCCCTATGTCGGCGGCTTCGTGCCCTACAAGGCCAAATGTGACGCGGTTGCGGCGAATGGCTATGAGGGGTTCGTTCTGTCCCGCTGATCGCGGGTGTCGGTTGCGGCATGGCCCGGATCTGGTTGGGCCATGCCGCATGGGCTTCATCAGGCCATCGCCACACCGGCCGCGCCGCGCGCGCGCCGGTTGCGGCGGAACAGCAGGAACAGGACGATCCCGACATTGGCGGCGTTCCAGGCGACTCCATTGGCGAAGGCGGCGCGGTATGACCCCGTGAGGTCGTAGATCTCCCCCGACATCCAGCCGCCCAGCGCCATCCCCAGGAGGGTCATCATCATTACGACTCCGACCCGACCTCCGGCCTCTTTGGCGGGGAAGCATTCGCGGATGACGATGGCGTAGCTCGGCACGAGCCCGCCCTGGAACAGGCCGAACAGGGCGGAAATCACATACAGCGACATCAGTCCGTCGCTCACCAGATACAGCGCCAAAGCCACGCCCTGCATCACCGACCCGATCAGCATCGTCGGCATGCCGCCAATTCTGTCGGCCACGAAGCCGGAGGCCACGCGGCTGATAATCCCGCAGCCGAGCATCAGCGACAGCATCTCCGCCCCGCGGGCGACGCCGTAGCCGAGGTCCCCGCAATAGGCGACGATGTGGACCTGCGGCATCGACATCGCCACGCAGCAGGCGAGGCCAGCGAAGGCCAGCATGGTTTGCAGCAGGCGAGGGGACATGCCCATCGTGCCGGAACCCGCCCTCGATACCGGCACCGCGCCGGCGGCATGGGCGGGGGCCGGGGCCCGCAGCAGCAGCGCGAGCGGCACCATCGTGCACAGACAAAACAGCCCGATCACGATGAAGCTGTTTCGCCAGCCGTAGTCCCGGATCAACCAGGCTACCACCGTCGGCCAGATCGCGCCGGAGAGGTAGTTGCCGGACGCGCACAGCGCCACCGCGAAGCCCCGCCGCTTGTCGAACCAGTGCGAAATATCGGCCATCAGTGGCGCGAAGCTGGCGCCGGTGCCCAGCATGCCCGCGAAGATCGCGTAGGGGATGCCGAAGCTCCAGACATCATGGGTGAACGCCGCCGCCGTATAGCCAATGGCGAGCGATACCCCGCCGATAATGATGGGCACGACAATGCCGATCTTGTCGCTGAGGCGGCCCATGACCACGCCGCCGACACCAAAGCCGATCATGGTGAGGGTGAAGGGGACGGAGGCGCCGCCACGGGCGATGCCAAAGTCGGCCTGAACCGCGGGCAGGGCGACCACCACGGACCACATGCCGACGCCCCCGATGGTGGAGAGCAGCATGGCGATGCCCAGCCGGAACCAGGCATAGGGGGAGTCGATTTCATGGCGGTTCATGGTTGTTCGTTCCCCTTGGCCGTCATCCCTGGACCGCTTCTATCGGCGCGGCTTTCACATGCCGGCAGCATTTGAACCCGTCATCCCCGGGCGCGTCCCGGGGATCAATCGCAGCATCAGCGGACACCATGGTCCCCGGGACAGGCCCGGGGATGACGGGTTTGAGAGTGTCGCCAATCCCGTCAGGCACCCAGGACGCCCGGGCCGCCGCGTTGTCAGGTGCGTTCAAAGTCGATCCGCTCGACCACCGGCAGACCCTGCAGCTTGCGGCGCAGGCAATCCAGGGCCATTTCGACCGCGCCCAACCGGACCCATTCGCGCCCGCCGAGGATGCGCGACCGCCGCACCACCACATCGCTTTCCGTTGCGATTCCGGTCCATATCGTGCCGCCGAAGTCGATGCGATCGGCGCCCTCATCGAGTTCGATCAGCGAGATCAGCGCATGCGTCGCGCCGGTCTGCGCCCGGGCGGCGCGGGCGACGGCGGCGGCGGTTTCCTCGGTCATCTCCGCGGCCAGATGCACGTCCTTCAACCCGAAGACCTCATGCAGTTCCGTGAAATGGCGCACCGTCACGCCGCGGCGGTAGACGTGTTCGGCATGCGGCAGATGCGCGATCCGGGCGGAGATTGCCCCGCCGGTGAAGGTCTCCACCAGCGCCAGCGACCCCTGCGCGGCGGTCAGCGCGGCCAGGACCACGCCCTCCAGCGTCTGGTCATCCTCGGCCATGACGAAGTTGCCCATGCGCTTCTTCACCTCGGCCGTGACCGGGGCGAGCTTGCGGTGGACATCGTCCATATCGGTGCCGCGGACCGTCAGCTTGGTCTCCAGCTGCGGGTAATGCGCGCGGAAGCCCAGCTTCACGCCGCCGGTGGGGTCGAGGTCTTCGACGCCCTTCAGCATCTCATCGACATGCGACTCGCCCAGGCCGTACGAGTGCAGCCGCTTCAGATAGATCGACGCCGGCGCACCGGAGCGGGCGAGGATGCGCGGGATCACCTGCTCTTCCAGCATGCGGCGCATTTCGCGGGGCACGCCGGGGGTGAAGAAGAATCGGGCTTTGCCGATATCGACGGCGAAGCCGCAGGCGGTGCCGATGGGGTTGTCGATCATCTCGGCGGTGGACGGCAGCATGGCCTGCTTGACGTTGTTGGGCGGCATGACGCGGGCGCGCTTGGTGAAGAAGGCCTCCATCGTGGTCAGCCATTCCTGGTTCAGCGCCAGTTCCACGCCGGCCGCCTGGGCCGCGATTTCCTGCGACAGGTCGTCCACGGTCGGGCCGAGGCCGCCATTGACGATCACCGCGTCGGCGCGGGTGCCGGCGAGCTGGAAGGCGGCGAGCAAGGTGTCGCGGTCATCGCCGACAGTGGTTTCCCAATGCACCGACAGGCCGACATCTTCCAGCTTCTGCGCCATCCAGCTGAAATTGGTGTTGGTGATCTTGCCGGTCAGCACTTCGTCGCCGGTGCAGATGATCTCGATGCGCATGGTTTCCCCTCAGGATGGTTTCTATGGCCTGGGAGGCAGGGTAGCGCATGTCGGGCCTCAGGCCCAAATGCGGGCGGTCCCGCGTTTGGATCGGCCTGTGGGGCGGGTGGCGTTTCCTGGTCATCTCCGGGCTTGTTCCCATGGTGCTAACAGAGTGAGAGATGGCGGCAAAAACCGTCATCCCCGGACTTGTTCCGGGGACCAGGGTTTCCGCCGGTGCCGCGATAGGTCCCCGGAACAAGTCCGGGGATGACGGGGGAGGGAGGCCGTCGACGCCTGTGTTAGCGCCCATGGGGCTTGTCCCGGGGGGCCAAGGTTTCCGCCTCTGCCGCGATTGGCCCCGGGGACAAGTCCGGGGATGACCGGGGGGAGAGGCCGTCGACGCCTGTGTTAGCGCCCATGGGGGGCTGGCGATGACGGTTTTCAGGGCCGCGGCCCAGCCGGCCGAAGAGGCGATCATCCTGGCGGTTTCCACCAGGCCTGGCTCGGAAAAGGGGCGCCATTGGTCCCATATGTGTCTCATAGTCTCGATAAATGGGATTTCGGCTCATCCAAAGCGAGCAAGATCGGGGAGCGGCTCTGCACCAGGGCTTCGACCATGGCCGGATCGGGCGGGCCGAAGGTCACGTTGGGGGGCAGGCCGCGGTGGCGGCGGATCAGGGCGGCGCGTTGCGGATAGAGATGGGCATAGGTTTCAACCGCCGCTTCCGTCACGGCCTCGTCTTCATCGGGTTCCCGCCAGGACGGGTCCGGATCGGGCGGGTTTGGTGCCGGCGTTAACCCGTTCGTCAGGGAGCGGCTCGCGATATGCTCGGCCCAGGCGGCCTGGTCGGCTGCCTCGGCATTCGCGTCACGGGCAATCCGATCGGCCTGGATGCGGCGCAGCTCGCGCAGCGCGTATTGGGCCTGGCGCATCATGCTGACCGCCTGTGATCGGCAACGCAGGCTCATGCCGATGTCGTGCTGCGGCAGGCCGGCCAGGCGCAGGCAGTCGGTGCCGTGGGCACGGAGCGCGACATAATCGGCGGCCAGCGTGGCCTCCGCCGCGGTGACGGGGCAGAGGGAGGCCACCTGCGCGATGGCGGCCTTGTCCCGCCGATCAAGCGCCTCGGCGCTGGGGTCGAGCGGGGGCGGCAGGGCGGCGGAGAGCATGTGGATCAGGTGGTGATAGTTGGCGGTGGTGGCGAGGTAATCGGAAGTGGGGGCGATGGATTGGGTCATGTTAGTGAGTTAGGTCAATAATGTTATTAAACAAGGCCTGCTTGTGCGAATTTTGCCGCGCTATTGACTTTGACCCATGGGTTCTCCCCCTCCCCTTGCGGGAGGGGGTTGGGGGGAGGGGTGAAAAGGCACGGTTTCCGGGGAGAGTCATCCCCGGGCTTGCCTGGCCACCAGCGCGGTTTTCCAGCCTGGCCGGGCCGGCAACTGCCTCCGCCGAAGGGGGGGTGATTCAATATGGAACCGCAAATGAACGCAAATGAACGCAAATGGGTCCGGGGGGCGGCGCGATTGTGCGGAAGCGGGGAATCCACTAACCCGGGGGCACACTCTTCGCCCTCGGAAGGATCG
>CAIUPC010000528.1 GCA_903900905.1 uncultured Acetobacteraceae bacterium | reverse complement strand
TGAAGGAGGGGATCGTCCATTCCGGCACCATCCTGCGCTGCTGCAACTGGGCGCTGACGCATAATGTGATCCTGCCGGCCTGGATGCATATGGGCAGCCAGGTGCAGAACCTCGGCCTGGCGCGGGTGGGCGATACGCTCAACGTGCGGGCGAAGGTGACGAAGAACTACGAGCACAAGGGCCATAAGTGGGTCGAGATCGATGCGCTGGTGGTGGCGAATGAGGCACGGCCGATTGCCCGGGTGACGCATATCGCGATCTACCGGCCGCGGCAGTTGGCGGCGGCGGCCTGAGGCAGCATTCGCGATGAGCCGGCGGGGCTGTCCCTGACCGGCTCGTTTATCGCAGCAGCGCCAAGGCGGCATCACTGATGCCATACGCGGAGAATGCCGGGACAATCACCACCGAATCCAGGATCGTTCCGCCTGCCATATCTTCACTGATCACAGCACCGCAGCCGCCATCCCGCGCTGTCGCGACCAGCAGCGCGTCGAAGAACTGGAACCTGCCAGCCTCCGCTTCAGTCATTGCAGTCCTGAGTGACGCGGCACCTGGTCCTGGGGTCAAAGAAAAGATGGTCATCCAGGCCAAAACCTCCCGCGCTGCAGCAGACCGGGTCATGATCCGTTTGCGCGTCGTGGCGTGGAAAAATTCAGCCAGGACCTGCGGCACCAGAGCGCAATCGCGCCGGGCGGAGCGGGCGATGATCTCTATGGCCGCCGCCTGCCGTGTCGGATCGCGTGAATCCGCCGCATAAACCAGGATATTGGTGTCCAGGGTAAAGCGGGTCGCCATGCCGGCTAACGGGCATCGTCGTAGAGCGCATCACGATCAAACCGGCTGATCCCCAGGGGCCAGCCATTTCGCAGCCGCGCGAGGCTTTCGGCCAGCGCCGTTTCCTGCTCCGCACTCAGGCGCCTGCCACTATCGGCGGATTGGACGGGGACGATCTGCGCAACCGGAACACCGTTGCGCGTGACGACGTATTCGCGACCAGCCTCGACCTCTCGCAGAACACGAGCAAAATGGTGATTGGCATCGCGGGAAGTGATCGTATCGGCCATGTGGGGAGTCCAACAATGTAGGACACAGTGTAGGACATTTGGTGATCGTCCGTCCAGCGTTGCGGACTTCTTTCGACCACCCCCACCCAATAGCCCGCCACCCCCAACCGGCGTAAACTCCCGCCTAAGGAGAAACCGCCATGTCCCCGTCCACGAACACCCCCCGCTCCAACACCAACGTCGCCTTCCGCCTCGCCGAGGCCTTCGCCCGCCACGGCGTCACCGTGACCTTCGGCCAGAGCCTGCCGAGCGCCTTCCACCTCGCCGCCCCGCATGTCGGCATCACCCAGGCCGCCTACCGCCAGGAAAACGCCGGTGGCGCCATGGCTGACGGCTATGCCCGCATCTCCGGCAAAGTCGGCGTCGTCACCGCTCAGAACGGCCCGGCCGCCACGCTGCTGGTCGCGCCGCTGGCCGAGGCGCTGAAAGCCTCCATCCCCATCGTCGCCCTCGTGCAGGAGGTGACCCGCGCCACGACGGACAAGAACGCCTTTCAGGAAATGGACCACCTGAACATGTTCGCCCCCGTCGCCAAGTGGGTCCGCCGCATCGACCGCGCTGATCGACTCGAAGACTACGTGGACATGGCCTTCACCGCGGCCGGCTCCGGTCGTCCCGGTCCGGCGGTCATCCTGGTGCCGGCGGATCTGCTGATCGAGGACGCGCCCCCGCCCTCCCCCCGCCGGGCGCAGCTGGGATTCTACCCGCTCGACCGCATGACCGCCGATCCGGCTTCGATCGAAGCGGCGGCGGCGTTGCTGGCGAATGCGAAACACCCGCTGATCGTGGCCGGTGGCGGCGTGCATCTGTCCGCGGCCTGCGCCGAACTGGCGGCACTGCAGGACCAGGCGCATCTGCCCGTCGGAACCACCACGATGGGCAAGGGCGTGGTGGATGAGCGCCATCCTTTGACCCTCGGCGTTATCGGCTATGTCATGGGCCGCGGCGCCCGCAGCTTCGGCATGCGCCCCATGGTGGACAGGGCGGACGTCGTGCTGCTGGTGGGCAACCGCACCAACCAGAATGGCACCGACAGCTGGAAGCTGTTCGCGCCCGGCACGACCTTCATCCATCTGGACGCCGATCCGATGGAGGTCGGGCGTAATTACGAATCCCATCGGCTGGTGGGCGATGCCAAACTGACCCTGGCCGCCTTGCACCAGGCCATGCTGCGCCGCGATCTGTCCGCCCGCGCGGCGGCCCGCCCGGCGGTGGAGGCGGAGATCGCCGCCGCGGTCACGGAATGGCGTGGCGTCGTGGCCAATGTCCGCGCCCGCGACGGCGGCCCGGTGCGGCCGGAGCGGGT
This sequence comes from uncultured Acetobacteraceae bacterium, assembly GCA_903900905.1. GTDB lineage: Bacteria > Pseudomonadota > Alphaproteobacteria > Acetobacterales > Acetobacteraceae > Rhodopila. Next base: position 3,181 of record CAIUPC010000528.1, on the reverse strand, counting down.
GATGGCGGAACTCGACACCCGCCTGACGCCGATGGATATCGCGGTGGCGGATGCGTCTTATTCCTCCATCTGGATTGTCGGCGGGCTGGAATCCCGCCGCGCCGGTCAGCGCTTCCTGACCCCACGCGGCATCGCCGGCCTCGGCTGGGGCCTGCCCATGGCCATTGGCGCGCAATATGCCGCGCCGCAATCGCGCGTGGTCTGCCTGTGCGGCGATGGCGGCTTCGCGCATAGCTGGGCGGAGTTGGAAACCCTGCGCCGCCTGCAACTGCCGATCATCGTGATGGTGCTGAACAATGGCATTCTGGGCTATCAGAAGCATGCGGAGGATGTGATCTTCGGTGAGCACACCTCGGCCGTGGATTTCACCGAAGTCGATCACGCCGCCATCGCCCGCGCCTGCGGCGTGAACGGCATTCGGGTGACGCGCGGGGAGGATGTGGGCGCGGCGCTGGACGCGGCCTTCGCCTCCGGCAAGCCGGCGCTGCTGGATATCGTGACGGACCCGGATGCGAAGCCGCCTATCAGCTTCTACGCCGGCCATTATCCGGAGCCGTTTTGACACATCTTCCGGTTCTGGCGCTGGTACCCGGGCAGGGAAAGCGGCTGCGCGCTGGCTCCCCCTGGGTGTTCAGCAACGAGATCGTCATGCGGCCGGAATACCGGCAGATGGAAAAGGGCAGCCTCGTCCGTCTGGCAATGGAGGATGGCGCCGGTTTTGGGGTCTTCACCTTCAACCCGCACAGCGTGCTCGCGGCGCGGCTGCTGGACCGTGAGCCAGACGCTGCCATCGACCATGCCTGGATGTTTCGCCGGCTGGAGGCCGCGGCGCGGCTGCGGGCCCGTCTGTGCGACCCGCGTTTCCACCGGCTGGTGAACGCGGAGGCGGACGGTCTGCCCGGCCTGATCGTCGATCGTTACGATGATTTGGTGCAGGTGCGATCCCTCACCGCCGGCATGGATCGCCTGATGCCGTCGGTCGTTTCGGCGCTGCGGAGCTTGCTGCCGCTGCGGGCCATCGTCGCGCGCAATGACGCACCCGCCCGGCAGCAGGAAGGGTTGCAGAACGATGTCCGGGTTCTGCTCGGTTCCGCCGAGGATGCCGTGACCATCGTGGAAGAAGGCGGGGTCCGATTTGGTATCGATCTCACGGACACGCGCAAAACAGAATGGTTTTATGACCAGCGCGCCAATCGCGAACGGGTGGCGTCGCTGGCGCACGGCGCGCGGGTTCTGGATGTCTTCGCCCATGGCGGCGCATTTGGCCTGCGGTGCGCCGCGGCCGGGGCCGAATCGGTCACGCTGGTGGACTCCTCAGCGCCGGCGCTGAACCAGGCGCGGGACACCGCCCTGGCGAACGGCCTTATCACCGACATCGCGCTACGGCGGGAGGACGCCTTCGATGCCCTCGGCTTGCTGGCGGGGACCGAGCGACGGTTCGATATCGTGATCTGCGACCCGCCGCCATTGGTGAGCGCGCGCAAGGATATGGATGTCGGCCTGCGTGCTTACGGCCGGATGGCAAGGCTGGCCGCGACCCTGGTGGCGCCCGGGGGCTTCCTGTTCACGGCGTGCCGCAGTCAACTCGTGACCGCGGAATCCTGGGCCGGGCACATCGCCTATGGCCTGCATCGGGCACGCCGTGACGGGCGCATCGTTTGGCATGGCGGCGCCGGGCCGGATCATCCGGCGCATCCGCACTTGCCCGAATTATCGGGCCTGAAGGCAATGTTGCTGCAAATCACCTAGCGCCGCGGGATAGGCCTATTATCGCGAATAACCTAAACCGCGCGGGCCGGTATTTCGGACAACCACGCCTGAAAGGCCCGCTCCAGCACGCTCAAATCGGCGACGTTAACGGGTTTTCCTTGCCTGATCCGATCTTCCAACGTTGCCACGGCGTCGGTCAGCCAAACGGCGCCGACGCTCCCGGCCGCCCCTTTCAGTGTATGCAGCTCGGCCATAACCGTTTCAATATCATTGATAAACCCGTGCATGTTTTCCAATCTCTGGCGGGTCTCGTCTTCGAACATCCGATAGAGTTCATGAAGGCGGTCGTTGCCCATGATCTCCCGCAGATAACGCTGCGATTCCTGGTCCAGCGCACGGTTGCCGGGCGGCAAGGTATCCGCCGGCGCCAGCGCCGGGACTTGCCGCCCGGTCAGTACCGCCAGCAACGCGCCCACCATCGCCTCACGTTTAATGGGTTTGGTTAGGAATGCGTTCATACCCGCGTCCTGACAGGACTTCATATCGTCGGCGAACGCGTTGGCGGTCAGGGCGATGATGGGAACCGCGCCGTGCGGCCCGCCCCGCGCACGGATCAGACGCGTCGCGGTGAGGCCGTCCATCTCCGGCATGCGCATATCCATGAAGATCGCGTCGTAGGAGACGCGTGACACGGCCGCTAGCGCCTCGATTCCGTCGGAGGCGAGATCAATCCGTAAATTGAAATCACGCAACAGCTCAAGCCCAACGAACTGGTTGGTTGGATTGTCTTCGACCAGGAGTACCCGCATCGGCCGTCCAAGCGCGGTGACCGCTGCCTCGAACGCCGTGACGACGTCCGCCGGCAACGGCGGCGGCGGCGCGACGGCACAGACCGGGAATGTCAGGCGGACGCGGAATTCACTCCCCTCCCCCGGCGTCGAACTAACGCTGATCTGCCCGCCCATTTGGTCGAGCAGGCGTTTGCAGATCGCCAGACCTAAGCCCGAGCCGCCGAAACGGCGTGCGATGGAGTCATCCATCTGCACGAACTCACGGAACAGGCCCGGCAGGCGTTCGGCGTCGATCCCCAGCCCGCTATCGCGAATGGACCACTCGACCGTTGCCGTAAGTTCATCACGCGTGATGCAGCGTAAACCAATGCACACGCCGCCCCTTTGGGTAAATTTGGTCGCGTTGGAAACCAAATTCATCAGGACCTGACGCACGCGGCCCGGGTCGCCGTCCAGGCCCGGAGGAATATCGGCGGCGATGTCGGTCCGGATCGTCAGTCCCTTGGCAGCGGCGCGCGGTTCAAACACCGCCACCACACTCTCAGTCACCGCGACGGGCGAGAACGCTATTGACTCGAATGTCATGCGCCCGGCGTCGAGCTTGGAGAAGTCCAGAATGTCGTTCAGCAAGCGCAGCAGGCCTTCGCCGGACTCATGGATACTTTCGACGATCCGCCGGT